>CAIOYU010000142.1 GCA_903862565.1 uncultured Actinomycetes bacterium
CGGCCGGGGAGACCCCCGAGGCCCCTCACTTCGACGAGCAGATCCTCGCCATCGGCCGGCGCGCGCTCATTGCTTTCGGCCGTGACCTTTCCGACGGCCAGGCCCGGCACGCCCCCAGCTGACCGGCATCAGCACGACACCAGGGGTGTCGTCGGCGAGCCGCTCGAAGGCATCAATGAAGCTCTCGACGATCATCTCGTGGTCGGGCACCAGCCCTTTGTCGCACGCGATCCCCGCCATCACCCTGCCGTTGTAGCTGGAGATGGTGAAGCTCATCGGCTGGTCGCCGGACACCGGGGCCCAACCGACGATGCCCTCGACCTGGCTTCCGGCCAGGTACACCGGCTTGGGCGGGCCCGGGACATTGGTCAGCGTCCCCAGGGTGCGGTTGGCGAAGAGATCCACCGACACCTCGTAGAGCCCGTGGCTCAGGCCGGCGATGGTCTCCTGGAAGCGGAACCCGACAGCGGCCTCGTGGCCGTGCTTGATCCGGTCCATCCGCCGCTTGGCCACGGCCAGAAGCTTTTTCGGATCCGGCTCGTCGGTCGGCAATTCCAACTGGACCAGTGCGAACTCGTTGCCCAGGTCTTCGGGCAGTGTCAGGTCCAGCGGTTTGAGGTTCACCGGCACCATGAAGGTCACCGACGAGCACAGCGCCTCGTGATCGCGCAGGTAGTCATGCAGCGCCAGTGCGATACAGGCCACGAGCACGTCGTTGATCGTGCAGCGATTACCTCGGGCCACCGCCTTGACCGCGGCCAGCGGCAGCGCCTCCGACCACGAGACGCTCTTGTCGGGGCCGGCGGTCCCGGTCCAGATGGTGGCGTCGTTGCGGGTGCCGAGCAGCAGTTTGCGGACGGTGTCGACATCGCCGGGCACCGCGGAGAAGAAATCCACCAGCCTTCCACCGCCGGGCACCGCGGCCCGCACGGTCCCGGCCACGTCGGACGCACCGGCCCGCACCGCCGTCAGCAACGTCGCACCGGCGCCCACCGGGTTGCGCAGCGCGAACCGGCCGGCGCCGGCGGCGCGCTGGAGCACGTTGGACTCCGTCACCCGCGACACGACGCCGTTGGCCGCCTGTGTCACCCCGCTGACCCCCGAGCGCAACCGCTCCGGGAGTCGCTGGCCGGGCGGGTGGGGCCGGGCCGCGGTCTGGATGACGGCCGGGGCCAGGATCGGCCCGCCGATCGGGGTGGAGTCGAACAGGCTCATGGCCAGTTGCACCATCCGCATACCGTCGGCGATGGCGTGGTGGGTGCGCAGCACCAGTGCACTGCCCTCACCGTAGCGCTTGATCCAAATCGACTGCCAGAGTGGATGATTGCGGTCCAGCGGGTCGGTGCGGTGGGCAGCCACCAGCTCCTGCAGCGAGCGCGTGTCGTCGGGGTTGTGCAACGACACCAGCGAGACGTGATTGTCGATGTTGAAGTCCGGATCGGGCTCCCACCACCACACGCCGTCGTCGTCCTTGACCGCCCGGCTGCGGAACACCGGATAACGGTCGATCAAGCGCGCTTGGACCACCTCGCGCACCCCGTCGAAGTCCAGCGGCTCGGCCGTCCAGATCACCGAGTCCACGACCATCAGGTTGTTCGGGTGGTCCATCTCAAGCCATAACGCGTCCTGCACCCCCAGCCGGCGGCGCGCGCCCTCAACCCCGAGCCGACGACGCTCGTCCATCAATACCTCCGACTCGGCTGGGGTTGTGTGGTCCATTCTTACGGGAAGGACCGGCGGTTGGTTCCGCATTGAGGGTGAAGGGACGCATTGATGTTGAGGAGACAGGGAGTTCTTCGCCGTGCAGTGGCGGCGTTGTCCGCCGTGGGGGTTCTGATCGGGCTGGCACCGGCAGCCGACGCCTGCAGCAGGGTCACCTGGCTCGGGCCGGACGGCATGGTCATCACCGGCCGCTCGATGGACTGGCCGTACTCGTTCAACTCGCACCTGTACGCGGTTCCCAGCGGTTCCACCCAAAACGGCTCCGGCGGCCCCAACTCGCTGACCTGGACCCGCAAGTACGGCGCCATCGAAGTGGCCGGCCGGACCGACCCCACCGGCCCGATCGACGGCGTCTTCGACGGGATGAACGAGAACGGCCTGGTGGCCAATCTGCTCTACCTGGGCGAGTCCGACTTCGGACCGGCACCCACCGACAACCGGCCACGGCTGTCCTTCGCGGCCTGGGTCGACTACGTGCTGACCAGCTTCGGCACCGTCAACGAGGTCGTCGACGCCTTCACCAACCCGTCGATCTACATCGTGCCGATCAACTTCGGCCCGGGCGGCGCGGCGCATCCCACCGTGCACCTGTCGGTGACCGACGCCTCCGGAGACTCGGCGATCATCGAGTACCTCGACGGCAAGCCGGTCATCCACCACGGCCGCCAGTACCAGGTGATGACCAACAGCCCGACCTACGACGAGCAGCTCAAGCTCAACGCCAAGTGGGACGACGTCGACAAGAACACCGAACTGCCCGGCTCGATCCAGTCCCAGGACCGGTTCGTGCGCGCGTCGTACTACCTGAGCAAGCTGCCGCCGGCCACCGACGAACGGCAGGCCGTGGCCGGAGTGTTCAGCGTCATGCGCAACGTGTCGGTGCCCTGGGGTGTGGGCGACCCGGCGCACCCCAACCTGTCCCCCACCTACTGGCGATCGGTGGCCGACTCGACCAACAAGATCTACTACTTCGAATCCGCGTTGAGCCCGAACATCGTGTGGGTCAACCTCAACAAG
>CAIOYU010000143.1 GCA_903862565.1 uncultured Actinomycetes bacterium
GAACTCACCCGGAGACACCAACGTCTCACCCTCGAGATACCGCATCTTGGTATTACACCGATCGAACACCCACCGAATGATTTGCTCGACAGGCTCCCAATCATTTGCCGAACCACGGAAAGCATCCCGCGCCCACGACAACGCCTCCTCGTTATCGACCGCCCTATTAGGCAAAACGGTTGCAGGACGCGACAAGTAGAGGAGAGGAAGAGTCATAATGAAATGAGCCTACTTCAAATTTTAATCATTTGCCAGGGG
This sequence comes from uncultured Actinomycetes bacterium, assembly GCA_903862565.1. GTDB lineage: Bacteria > Actinomycetota > Actinomycetes > Mycobacteriales > Mycobacteriaceae > Mycobacterium. The sequence goes on from CAIOYU010000143.1 coordinate 259, forward strand.
GCATCGGTACAGGCGCAAAGTCAAAGGTTCGTTTAAGGTTTTGCTCATGCCATTGACCGGAGACTACGAACCCAGCACCTCGGACTGGGCCCGCGAAAACGCCGAACTCTACATGTCCTCGGGTGGGGCAGACGGCACTGAACTCAAAGGCAAACCTGTGGTGCTGCTGAGCACCATCGGCGCCAAAACGGGCAAGCTGCGCAAGACCCCGCTGATGCGGGTCGAGCACAACGGCGAGTACGCCGTCGTCGCTTCGCTGGGCGGGGCGCCGAAGAACCCGGTCTGGTACCACAACATCAAGAAAAACCCCCGAGTGGAACTGCAGGACGGCACCGCAACCGGTGACTACGAGGCCCGGGAGATATTCGGCGACGAGAAGGCCCTCTGGTGGCAGCGTGCCCTGGAGACCTGGCCTGACTATGCCGACTACCAGCGCAAAACCGAGCGCGAGATCCCGGTGTTCGTGCTCACCCCGATTCACTGATTCATCGCGTGCGGTGGCACGATTGAGCGGTGTCCGCCGAAGTGAGTCAACGCCGACGGTCGGCGGTGTCGTCGCCGATAACCGCAGCTGACATCGACGAGGCGGCAGCGCGGATCGCCGACGTGGTTCTGCGCAGCCCACTGGAGTACAGCGACCGGTTGTCGGTGGCCACCGGCGCTGAGGTCTACCTCAAACGCGAGGACCTGCAGACGGTGCGTTCCTACAAGGTGCGCGGGGCCTACAACCTGCTCAAGCAACTCACCGACGAGGAGTTACGCGTCGGGGTGGTGTGCTCATCGGCCGGTAACCACGCCCAGGGATTCGCATTGGCGTGCCGGAGCATGCGGGTTCACGGTCGCGTCTACGTGCCGGCCAAGACACCGAAGCAGAAGCGGGACCGGATTCGCTATCACGGCGGCGAGTTCATCGAACTCATCGTCGGCGGCCCCACCTATGACGACGCGGCGACCGCCGCTCTCGATGACGTGGCCCGCACCGGCGCCACGCTGGTTCCGCCCTACGACGACCCGCGCACCATGGCCGGCCAGGGCACCATCGCCCGGGAAATCCTCAATCAACTCGACGCCGAGCCCGATCTGGTCGTGGTGCCGGTCGGCGGCGGCGGCTGCATCGCCGGTATGACCACGTACCTGGCTGAGCGGACCGCGAACACCGCCGTCCTGGGTACCGAACCGGCAGGTGCGGCGTCGATGATGGCCGCGCTGGCCGCCGGGCGGCCGGTGAATCTCGACCACGTCGATCAGTTCATCGACGGCGCGGCGGTGCGGCGGGCCGGGGAGTTTCCCTTCCGTGCGCTGGCAGCGGCGGGGGACATGGTGTCGGTGACGACCGTCGATGAGGGCGCGGTGTGTACCGCGATGCTCGACCTCTACCAGAACGAGGGCATCATCGCCGAACCCGCGGGTGCGCTGTCGGTGGCAGGGCTGCTGGAAACCGGCTTGGATGAGGCCGGTGTGCAACCCGGGGCGACTGTCGTCTGCCTGATCTCCGGCGGAAACAACGACGTGTCCCGCTACGGCGAGGTGATCGAGCGGTCCCTGGTCCATCTCGGCCTCAAGCACTACTTCCTGGTGGATTTCCCCCAGGAACCCGGCGCGCTGCGTCGTTTCCTCGACGAAGTCCTCGGCCCCAACGACGACATCACGCTCTTTGAGTACGTCAAGCGCAACAACCGCGAGACCGGCGAAGCGTTGGTCGGTGTCGAACTCGGCTCCGCGGCCGGCCTCGAAGGGCTTCGGCAGCGGATGTCGGACTCGGGCATTCACGTCGAGGCCCTGGAGCCCGGCTCACCGGCCTACCGGTATCTCACCTGACCCCACGGCCTCGTGTCCCGCAGGGAAGCCCGTCAGGCGGTCTTCTGCAGAACCAGCAGCGAGTGCGGCGCCACGGTCACCTGTGTGCCGGCGGTGACCACCTGGCCACCGGTGCCGACCGGGTCGACGGTGTCGAGGACGGCGGTCCAGCGCTGGGCGTAAATGCCGTCCGGGGTGAGGAAATCCACCGGGTAGCCGTGGGCGTTGAAGCACAGCAGGAACGAATCGTCGACGACGCGTTCGCCGCGCGAGTTCGGTTCGGGGATGGCTTCGCCGTTGAGGAAGACCGCGACCGACTTCACTCCTGAGTGCCAGTCGTCGGGGGTCATTTCCAGTCCGGTGCGGGTGAGCCAGGCGATGTCGCGGATCGGGGTGTCGCGGTGAACCGGCCTGCCGTCGAAGAACCGTCGCCGGCGGAACACCGGGTGTCCGCTGCGCAGCCCGGTGACCCTGCGGGTGAAGTTGACGATGTCGGAATTGTCTTGTGCCAGAGTCCAATCCATCCACGTCAACGGGGAGTCCTGGCAGTACCCGTTGTTGTTGCCGTGCTGGGTGCGGCCGATCTCGTCGCCGTGGCTGATCATCGGCGTGCCCTGGGACAGCATGAGGGTGGCCATGATGTTGCGCATCTGCCGGTGGCGCAGTTCGACGATGCCGGGGTCGTTGGCGGGGCCTTCGACGCCGCAGTTCCATGACCGGTTGTGGCTCTCGCCGTCGCGGTTGTGTTCGCCGTTGGCGTCGTTGTGTTTCTCGTTGTAGGACACCAGGTCTGACAAGGTGAAGCCGTCGTGGCAGGTGACGAAGTTGATGCTGGCGCTCGGTCGCCGGCCGGTGGCTTCGTAGAGGTCCGAGGAGCCGGTGAGCCGGGACGCGAACTCGCCGAGGGCTGCCGGTTCGCCGCGCCAGTAGTCGCGGACGGTGTCCCGGTACTTGCCGTTCCACTCGGTCCACAGGCCGGGGAAGTTGCCCACCTGGTAGCCGCCCTCGCCGACGTCCCACGGCTCGGCGATCAGCTTGACCTGGCTGATCACCGGATCCTGCTGCACCAGGTCAAAGAACGCCGAGAGCCGGTCGACGTCGTAGAACTCCCGTGCCAGGGTGGAGGCGAGGTCGAAGCGGAACCCGTCGACGTGCATCTCCAGCACCCAGTAGCGCAAGGAGTCCATGATCAACTGCAGCGTGTGGGGGTGGCGCGCGTTGAGGCTGTTCCCGGTTCCGGTGAAGTCCTTGTACAGGCGCAGGTCGGAGTCGAGCAGACGGTAGTAGGCGGCGTTGTCGATGCCGCGGAAGTTGATGGTCGGCCCGAGGTGGTCGCTTTCGGCGGTGTGGTTGTAGACCACGTCGAGGATCACCTCGATCCCTGCCTCGTGGAATGTGCGCACCATGGTCTTGAACTCGGCGACGGCTCCGCCCGGCTGCTGATTCGCCGCGTACTGGTAGTGCGGAGCGAGAAATCCGAAGGTGTTGTAACCCCAGTAGTTTCGCAACCCCAGGTCGAGCAGTCGTTTGTCGTGCAGGAACTGATGCACCGGCATGAGCTCGATGGCGGTGACGTGCAGGGACTTCAGGTGATCGATCACCGCGGGGTGGGCCAGGCCGGCGTAGGTGCCCCGCAGGTGCTCAGGCACCTCCGGATGCGTCTGGGTCATGCCCTTGACGTGGGCCTCGTAGATGATCGTCTCGTGGTAGGGCCGACGCGGCGACCGCAGCGACGGCCACTGCTGGTCGGCGCCCCATCCGAAGAACGGGTTGATCACCACAGAGGTCATGGTGTGACCCAGCGAGTCGACCCGCGGTGGGGTGCCGCCGCTGGCGCGGTCCCCGGCGCCCAGGTCGTAGGAGTAGAGGGCCTGGCTGAACTCGAAGTCGCCGGTGAAGGACTTGCCGTACGGGTCGAGCAGCAATTTGCTGGGGTCACACCGATGCCCCGATGCCGGATCCCAGGGCCCGTACACCCGGAATCCGTAACGCTGGCCGGGGGCGACCTCCGGAAGGTAGGCGTGCCAGACGAAGCTGTCGACTTCGTCCAGGTCGATGCGCGTCTCGGCACCACTGTCGGAGATCAGACACAGTTCGACCCGATCGGCCACTTCGGAGAACAGCGAGAAATTGGTGCCCGCGCCGTCGAAGGTGGCGCCGAGTGGGTACGGGGCACCAGGCCAGACAGTCATTCCGGGCGTTTCGGGGGGCATGGATCGACCCTATCGGCGCCACGGCCCGATGCCGATGGATCCGGCTTTTCCGTCAACCCAGAACCTGCCCCGGGGGTCACGTGCCGACTTCTTCGTCGCAGAGCCTGACGCCACGTCTTTTCTCGAGGTTGCTGGGTTCCCCGGCCGTCGACGCAATATATGCCTCTGAACTGCTAGTTATGGTCATGCCACGACGGGTGATACCGTGTTTGCTACTTCCTGGTAATTTGCTGACAGTGTGTTGGGAGAAGATGTCGTGAGTGCGTCGAGTTGTATCGGTCGGGTCGGAAGCCTGGCGGTAGTTCTGGGAATTGGTGTCGCGGTCTTCTCCAGTGCGGCAATCGCGGGGGCCGACCCGGGCGCGGCAGACGCGTCCAACGCCACGGCGTCGGATCCCTCGACGAGCCCCTCCAGCACCGACTCGGGGGCGCCTGGTTCGACACAACCCTCCGCCGCGACCGGCAGGGGTACTCGCGCGTCCGCCGGCACGCGCTCGTCCAGGACAGCCGGGCCGACAACCCGGCTGGTACCCCGTGCCGCCGAGGTTGCAGAAGCGGGCGCGAACCCTCCCTCGGCGAATGCCGCGGACGCTCCGGCCCGGCCGACAGCCTCGGTGCGCAAGAACCGGGCCTCGGCGGCAGTGGCTGGTTCAGTGGCATCGGCACCGTCGGAGACGGGCCAGGGGACGACAATCCAGGTCGCTACGGAGTCCGGAGCCGGATCGGCACCCACCAGCCAGGTGACCAGCGCGACGGCGCCGTCGGCTGCGGTCACCCTGCCGGCTTTGTCGCCGCTGGCGACGGCGGTCACCCTGCCGGCCCTGTCGTCTCACCCCGCACTGTCTTCCGCAACGGCCGCGGTGTCGAAGCTGCTGCCGCTGCTGTCGGCGATTACCCAGCCCCGGCCGCACGTGATGACGGCGGCACCGGCCGCCGCGGTCGCCGCCCCCGCCAACGCCCTCGCCTCGGCCAACGCCGTCACCTCGACCAATCTCACCCCGGCGGAGGCGTTCGACCTCGTCCGCAGTCTGGTGGTACTGGCGGCCACCGCCGTCGCCCAGATGGGTGTGGTGATGGCGGTGTCGCTGTCCACGATCGCGCCTCCGAGCCCGCTGAAGGCCGCCCCGGAACTGGTCCTCAACGGATACAACCTGGTTCCCAGCTCGCCGGAAGACATCACCTCGATGTACGGCCGCTGGACGTATCTGCCGGGCGCTCCCAGCCTGATCCAGGGCGCTTCGAAGTTCAACGTCGTCGACCCGACGACCAGTGCCACGGTGGGAACGTTCGACGCCCTGGTCAGCCGGGGCAACGGCTACAACTACCAGGAACTGCTCATCACCGCCAACGACGGAATCAACGTCGGCACCGACCCCGGGCAGACTCCGCCGGTGGGCTCGCTCATCGCCACCATGAAGTTGTTCAAGAACATCGGGTGGTCCTACAGCGCCATGCCGACCCCGTCCGGCACGGACCTGGTCTCGTTCCACTTCATCACCCCGTTCGGCGACATCCCGATGAAGGTGGACTTCGACGCGGCGGAGGGAATCGCCGACCACACGATCGACAACCGGCCGATGGATCTGATGAACGGCTACTTCATCGCCCCGACCGATCCGACAGGCGAAACCTTCACGGGCACAAGCGGAATTCTGCCCCTCTTCACCACCGTCCAGGGTCATCAGAAATTCGATGTCACGGATTCGAACGGCACGCCGGTCGGGAACTTCGACGGCGTCTTCACCACCACCTTCGACATCATCGGCGGAGGAATCGGCACGCAGGCGGTTCTGGTCACCGCCAACGATGGAACCAATGTCGGTACCGGTGCCGGGCAGGTTCCGCCGGTCGGTTCTGTGTACAACATCATGTACATCGGCGACGCGACCTACATCTATTCTGCATTGCCGGCTCCGTCCGGAAACGTCGTCGCGCTGCTGGAGAGGACCCCGACAGGCAAGGTCATCACCAGCCCGGTGACTCTCATCGACGCCGCGACACCGCCCAAGTCGGCCTCGAAGCCCATCACCACCCCCGACGGCTATACCTTCGTGCCCGCCTCCGACGTGATCTACTCCGGCGTGAACGGCTTGCCGCCCCGCGAGGTTGAGATCCAGGGTTACCAGCAGTTCGACGTCTACGACTCGGCCGGCCAGAAGGTCGGGTCCGTCGACGCCGACGTGGCCGGCCAATGGGATCTGTTCGGCATCTACAGCAACGCGATCATGGTCACCAAGGTCACCTCGGGCACCGCCGGGACCGATCCCGGGAACGTCCCGCCCGTCGGCTCGATCTACAGCTTCGTCACCCCCGGCAACGGCGGCTTCGGGACGGTGCACTCCACGGTGCCCGCGACGTCCGGGGACGTGTCGTCCTACATGGTCAAGACGCCCCTGGGGAACATCAAGTTACCCTCGACCACCACCACGGCCGCGGGCCGCGTTCCGACGCTGTTCTACAGCCCGTTCTGACCGGCCGATCGGCCGACCGATCGGACCGTCACCACCACCCGGTCGCGGCGCCGATCTGGCGGCTCAACTCCGGCGTCATGGTGCGCATGTAGGTCGCCGAGAGGTGATGCGCGTCGTGGTAGAGCAGGACGTTGCCCTCGATCGCCCGGCAGAAGTGAGACCGGCACACCGCGTCGCTCATGTCGAGCACCTTCAGCGACGGGAACTGCTCGACGAAGTCCAGGGTCTGGTTGCGCTCGGAGAGCACCTCTGAGCGCTTGATGCCGCAGGACACCGCGTCGCCGCCCTTCGCCAGGCAGTCGGCCGGCTGGAACGGATCGCCGTTGCGGACCAGCCACGGGGTGTCCCGCATCGCCAGCACCGGAATATTGTTGTCCGACAACGTCTTCCAGATCCCGATGTAGGTCGACGGCATCACATCGCCGGGCTTGATGTTCCACGGCCTGGTCGAGGTGGTGAAGACGAAGTCCGGGTGGTCGGCGATCAGCTTGGCCATCACCCGCTCATTCCACTGGCGACACTTGGGGTAGGGGCGGTTGTCGCCCATCACCAACGGCATCTGCTCGGTGGTCAGCGGACAGCCCATCTTGAGGTAGGTGACCACCTTGAAGTGGTGCTCCCTGCCGAGGATGTCCAGCGCGGTCACCCAGTGCTCGGCGTGCGACCCGCCCGCCAGCGCGATGGTCCGGGTGGCCGACAGGTCGCCGTAGGTGCAGTTGATGATCCCGATGTTGTCGAAATCGCTGATGCAGCCGTCTTTGGTGGACTCCGGGAGGTCGTCGGCGGCCTCCAGCACGGTCGGCCGGAACGGCAACTGCGGCACCCGCGCGTGATCGAGCAGCGCCCTGGCACCCGGGTAGTCGTCCGCGTTGAGGTTGGCCAACTCGCCGCCGTTGGCGCGCTGTGAGGCCACATGCTCGCGCCAGGCGAACGACGTCACCGTCAGCGCCACCCCGAGCAGGATCACCGCGGTTCCACCCGCGACGGTGGGCTGGCGCAGTCGCACCCTCCAGGACGGTCGCGCAGCCCCGGGCGTCGGCACCGGCAGGTTTTCCGCCCGGCCTCGATGGCGCAGCGGTTCCTCGACGAATCGCATCGTCAGATACGCCAGGCCACCGGAGATCAGCAGGATGACCAGACCGTCGAGGAAGCCGGCGTGGGCTTCGCCGGTGTAGGCCAGCCAGAAGATCAGCAACGGCCAGTGCCACAGATAGAGCGAGTAGGCCATCATCCCGAGCTTGACCAGCGGGCCCGCCGCCAGCAGCCGGTTGGGTAGGGGCACGGCGTCCCGCGTCGAGGGGTGGGCCGAGCGGTTTGCGCCGGCCAGGATCAGCAGCACGGTCGCGCCGACCGGAACCAGCGCCCACGGGCCCGGGAACTCCTTCACGCCGTCGATCAGCGCCCCGCAACTCAGGACGGTGAGCAGGGCGATGCCGCCCAGCAACGTCCGTAGCCACATCGGCCAGCCGACGAACCGCACCAGCGCGCCCACCACCACCCCGAGCAGCAGTTCCCACGCCCGGGCGAAGCTGTTGTAGTAGGCCGTTACCTGATCACTCTGGTGGGCGATCACCGCGTAGACGAAGGACGCCACCGTCAGGATCGCCAGCACCGCGACGAACACCGGCCGCAGACGCTCGCCGAGGCGCCGGCGCAGCACAGCGGTCAGGCCCAGGATCAGCAGCAGAAAGCTCACATAGAACTGACCCTGAACCGACATCGACCAGATGTGCTGCAGCGGTGAGACCGATTCGCCGGCGCGCAGGTAGTTCGAGGCGGTGGCTGCCAGTTCCCAGTTCTGGTAGTACCCCAGGCTGGCCAGGGTCTGGTCGGCGAACGTCTCCCAGCGGGTCTGGGGTTGGACCAGCACCGTCAGGACCGCCGACGCGGCGAGCACCACGATCAGCGCGGGAAGCAGGCGCCGGGCCAGTCGCTTGAGATGCGGCCATGGCGACAGCGATGAGCCCGGCCGCAGCGCCGAGCGCAGCAGCGAACTGCCGAAGAAGAAACCGGACAGGGTCAGGAAGACGTCGACGCCACCGGACACCCGCCCGAACCAGACATGGAAGATCGCCACCAGCGCAATTGCCACCCCCCGAAGCCCGTCCAGGTCGCGCCGGTAGGACGCCGCCCGGGAGGGCGCCGGGGAACCGGCGGTCGCGGGGACATCGTCGGTGGCGCCCCGGGCGGCGGTCTTCGCAGGCCGGAACAGAGTGGGGGCGGACATAAGTGCCCCCCAATTTACCCGGCGAACCAGCCGCCTCTCTCCCCGCGATGATGCCGCTCACGAGGGCCTTCGGAGGACCGCGGCTAGGCTGCTTCAGTGTGTCGGCGTTGACCCCGCAGCAGATCAGCGCCATCGACGCCGCGCACGTCTGGCACCCCTACAGCACCATCGGGGCCGGGGCCCTGCCGCCCTGCGTCGCCATCGGTGCGCGGGGGGCCTGGCTGACTGTGGTTCGCGACGCCGCTGGCGGGCCTGTTGAGGTCCGGGTGCTCGACGCCATGGCGTCGTGGTGGACGGCGATCCACGGCCACGGTCATCCGGTTCTGGACGCGGCAGTGACCCGCCAACTGGCGACGATGAATCACGTGATGTTCGGCGGGCTCACCCATGAACCGGCCGCTCGCCTGGCCCAACTGCTCGTCGACATCACCCCGGCCGGGCTGGACACCGTGTTCTTCTCCGATTCCGGGTCGGTGAGCGTCGAGGTCGCCGTGAAGATGGCACTGCAGTACTGGCGCAGCTCTGGACGGTTCGGCAAGCACCGGCTGATGACCTGGCGCGGCGGGTACCACGGTGACACCTTCACCCCCATGAGCGTCTGCGATCCCGATGGCGGGATGCACTCGCTGTGGCGCGACGTGCTGGCCGAGCAGGTGTTCGCCCCGGCGGTACCGTCGCACTACGACCCGGGCTACGTCGCGGCGTTCGAGGATCAATTGCGTTCGCACGCAGACCAACTGGCTGCGGTGATCGTCGAACCGGTGGTGCAGGGCGCCGGTGGTATGAGGTTCCACGACCCTCGCTATCTGGCCGATCTGCGGCGTATCTGCGACGACAATGACGTGTTGCTGATCTTCGACGAGATCGCCACGGGATTCGGCCGCACCGGTGAACTGTTCGCCGCCGACCACGCCGGCGTGAGCCCGGACATCATGTGCGTCGGTAAGGCGCTCACCGGCGGCTACATCACCCTGGCCGCGACGCTGTGCACCCGGGAGATCGCCGAGACCATCAGCAACGGGGAAGCCGGCGCGTTGATGCACGGTCCGACGTTCATGGCGAACGCGCTGGCGTGCGCGGTGGCGGTCGCCTCGGTGGAATTGCTGTTGAGCCAGGACTGGCGGGCCGACGTCGGCCGCATCGGCGTGGGTCTGGCCGCGGGACTGGATCCAGCCGGCGCGCTGCCGGGGGTCGCCGACGTCCGCGTCTGTGGAGCAATCGGCGTGATCGAGACCCGTCGACCCGTCGACCTCGCGAAAGCCACCCCGGTAGCGCTCGACCACGGCGTCTGGCTGCGGCCGTTCCGCAACCTGATCTACGCGATGCCGCCCTTCGTCTGCACGTCCGGTGAGGTCGACCAGATCACCTCGGCCATGGTGGCCGTCGCGCGGGCCCTAGGCTAGAACCCGATGCGTCCGGAGACCGATCTCTCGCCGCTGGCTTGGCTCGACGCGAACGAGCAGCAGCGCCGGCGGGCCGGACTGCGCCGGTCGTTGCGTCCGCGCGGAGCCGTGGCCTGCGAAGTGGACCTGGCGTCCAACGACTACCTCGGACTGTCACAGCACCCCGGGGTCATCGAGGGTGGAATCCACGCGCTGCGCACCTGGGGTGCGGGTTCCACGGGCTCCCGGCTGGTCACCGGCAACACCGAACTGCATGAGGAATTCGAGGCCGAACTGGCCGAATTCGTCGGCGCTGCAACGGGGCTGGTGTTCTCGTCGGGCTACACCGCCAACCTCGGTGTGGTGACGAGCCTGTCCGGACCGGGCGCCCTGGTGGTGTCCGACGCCGCCTCACACGCCTCCCTGGTGGACGCCTGCCGGCTGTCCCGGGCCCGGGTCGTGGTGACCCCGCACCGCGACGTCGACGCCGTTGAGGCCGCCCTGGCGAACCGGGACGAGGAACGCGCACTGGTGGTCACCGACTCGGTGTTCAGCACCGACGGCGCCCTGGCGTCACTGCACCGGTTGCATGAGGTGTGCCGGACGCACCGCGCGGTGCTGCTTGTCGATGAGGCCCATGGGCTGGGTGTGCGGGGCTTCGGCGGCAGGGGACTGTTGCACGAGGCCGGCCTTGCCGGTGCTCCGGACGTGGTGATGACGGTGACGTTGTCCAAGGCGCTGGGCAGTCAGGGCGGCGCGGTGCTGGCCGGCGAGCATGTCCGCGACCACCTGATCGACTCGGCGCGGACCTTCATCTTCGACACCGGTCTTGCCCCGGCGGCGGTCGGGGCGGCGCTGTCCGCGCTGCGGGTGCTCGCCGCCGAACCGTGGCGCCCGGCGGCTGTCCTGGCGCACGCCCGGAGTCTGGCCGAGGCCTGCGACGTTCCGGAGGCGCCGGAGTCGGCGGTGGTGTCGGTGATCCTCGGCGACCCCGATGAGGCCGTTGCCGCGGCGTCGGCGTGCCTCGACGCCGGTGTGCGGGTCGGCTGCTTCCGACCGCCCACGGTGCCGGCGGGAACCTCGCGGCTACGCCTGACCGCCCGCGCCTCCCTGACCGCCGACGAACTCGAGCTGGCCAGCCGCGTGCTGGCGGGCGTGCTGTCGCGCGGCCGATGATCCTGGTCGTCACCGGCACGGGCACCGGGGTCGGCAAGACCGTCGTCACCGCGGCACTGGCCGCATGCATCCGGGCGCTCGGTGCCGAGGTGGCCGTCTGCAAGCCGGTGCAGACCGGTTCCCGGCCCGCACACGGTCCCGCCGACGACGACCTGGCCGAGGTGGCGCGCCTGTCCGGTGTGGCCGACCTGGTCGGCGTCGCCCGCTATTCCGAACCCTTGGCTCCGGCCGCGGCGGCGGAGGTCGACGGCGCACCGCTGCCGACCGCGGCGGGCATCCTCGCCGCCGTGCGGTCACTGGACCGGCCCGGACGGCTGACGCTGGTGGAGGGCGCCGGGGGTGTGCTGGTGGAACTCGCCGCTGCCGGGGAGACCCTGCGTGACCTCGCCGTCGATCTCGGTGCACCGGTGCTGGTGGTCTGCGCTCCGGGCCTTGGCACGCTCAACCACACCGCGCTGACGTTGGAAGCACTCGAGCGCAAAGGACTGTCGTGCGCGGGGCTGGTGATCGGATCCTGGCCCGACCAACCGGGAGCAGCCGAGCAGTCCAACCGTGCTGCGCTGGCCCGACTGGCCCCTGTCCGGGCGGTGCTGCCCGCAGGGGCAGCACGGCTGTCTCCGGCGGACTTCACCGAGATGAGCCGGCGGGCGTTCGACGCCGACTGGGTCTCCGGGCTGATCTGAGATGGCGCACTCGATCGAACTGCTGCTCGACAGCCACAGCGACGCCGCGATCCGGGCGATGTGGCAGGTCCTGGCCGACGCCGGGCTGCCCAGCCAGATCCGGGTCACGTCACCTACGAACCGACCGCACGTCACCCTGCTGGCCGCCCAGCGAATCGACGCCGCCGTCGACGATCTGCTGCGCGGACTGTCCGACCGGCTCCCGATCGACTGCGTGGTCGGGGCACCGCTGGTGTTCGGCGCCACGCGGCTGACCCTGGCCCGGCTGATCGTCCCGTCGCCCGCCCTGCTGGCTCTGCACCAGGAGATCTACCGGCTATCGCTGCCGCACCTGCTCGGCGAGCCATACGCACACTGCGCGCCGGGACACTGGACACCGCACGCCACACTGGGCCGGCGGATCGACTTGCCGGAGATCGGGGAGGCACTGGCGGTGATCAACACCCCGGCGAATCCGACCACGGACCTGGCCGCCCGACTCGTCGGGCTGCGGCGGTGGGACGGGGATGAGCGTGTCGACCACGTGCTGGTCTAACCTGTCCTGCGTGACCCAGGCAGCAGTAGACGTCCTCCCTGACGTTCTTTCCAGGGCCCGCGAACAGGTGCTCGAACGTGGCGAAGGCCTCACCCGCGAGCAGGTGCTCGAGGTGCTGCAACTTCCCGACGACCGGCTTGAGGAACTGCTCGCACTGGCCCACGAGGTGCGGATGCGCTGGTGCGGACCCGAGGTCGAGGTCGAGGGGATCATCAGCCTCAAGACCGGCGGCTGCCCGGAGGACTGCCACTTCTGCGCCCAGTCCGGCCTGTTCGCCTCGCCGGTGCGCAGCGCATGGCTGGACGTGCCCGGCCTGGTCGAGGCCGCCAAACAGACAGCGAAGACCGGAGCCACCGAGTTCTGCATCGTCGCCGCGGTCCGCGGGCCGGACGAGCGGCTGCTGGCTCAGGTGGCGGCCGGGATCGAGGCGATCCGCAACGAGGTCGAGATCCACGTCGCCTGCTCGCTGGGGATGCTGAACTCCGAGCAGGTGGAGCGACTCGCCGAGATGGGCGTGCACCGCTACAACCACAACCTCGAGACCGCGCGCTCGTTCTTCCCCAACGTCGTGACCACCCACACCTGGGAAGAGCGCTGGGACACGCTGCGAATGGTGCGCGAGGCCGGCATGGAGGTCTGCTGCGGCGGCATCCTCGGGATGGGGGAGACCCTGGAGCAGCGCGCCGAGTTCGCCGCCGAACTCGCCGAACTGGACCCGCACGAGGTGCCCCTGAACTTCCTCAACCCGCGGCCGGGCACGCCGTTCGGGGATCTTGAGGTGATGCCCGCCGCCGACGCCCTGCGGGCGGTCGCGGCCTTCCGGCTCGCCTTGCCCCGCACCATGCTGCGCTTCGCGGGAGGCCGGGAGATCACCCTCGGCGACCTCGGCGCCAAGCAGGGGATCCTCGGTGGCATCAACGCCGTCATCGTCGGTAACTACCTCACCACTTTGGGCCGGCCGGCGGAATCCGACCTGGAACTGCTCAGCGACCTGCAGATGCCCATCAAGGCGCTCAACGCCAGCCTGTGATGGTCGACTCACTGCCCGCGCCGGTGGGCGCCGGGGCATATAACGTCTACACCGGGGAACCGGCGGGCGGGCAGACGCCGGCGTCGGCCCGCCTCGGCCTCGAACCGCCGCGGTTCTGTGCCGAATGTGGCCGGCGGATGATGGTGCAGGTGCGTCCCGACGGGTGGTGGGCGCAGTGTTCCCGGCACGGCCGGGTGGACTCTACCGACCTGGAGAAGCAGCGATGACCGTCCACGACGAGGGTCCCGAAGCGGGCCTGGAGACGCGTCCTGAGACGGCTGGGGTGACGGCTTCGTTGACGGTCAGCGAGACGGACCGGGCTGCGGCACGGCCGGGTCCCTCAGCCCGCACGTCGGCACTGATCGTCGTTGCCGCACTTGCTCTCACCGGCGCCGCACTGGGTGTCGTCTGGTCGGGGATCGCACCGCCCATCCACACCATCACGGCACTGACCCGTGGCGGTGAACGTGCCGACGCCTTCCTGGGTCGGGAGGCCGACAATCTGTTCGTGGCCGCGGCCATGATGATCGGGCTGCTGTGCATGACCGCGGTGGTGTCGGCGCTGCTGGTCTGGCAGTGGCGCGTACACCGCGGGCCGACGATGGCGACCGCACTGTGGGTCGGCCAGATCGTTGCCGGTGGCGCGGCCACGGGGGTGGGTGCGGCACTGGCGCACGCCCGCTACGGCACGGCGGACCATGCCGGTGTGGCGTTGTCCAAGGAGAACCGGGTGCACTACTTCACCGAGGCGCCGCCGGTGTTCGTCGGCCACAGCCCGCTGCAGATCGCCGTCACGCTGCTGCTGCCCGCGGCCCTGGCGGCCCTGGTTTACGCGATGATGACGGTGGCCAACCCGCGGGATGATCTCGGTGCCTGGCCGCCGGCTTTCGACGAGCGTCCGCTCGTCTGACCGGCTTTCGACGAGCGTCCGCTCGTCTTACCGGCTTTCGACGAGCGTCCGCTCGTCTTACCGGCTTTCGACGAGCGTCCGCTCGTCTGACCGGCGTCAGAGCGGGAGGAACGGCACGCGGCCGCCGGCCACCACCCGGCCGACGATCCCGGCCAGCCGGAACATTCCCGCGTAGGTGATCGGGTTGAACAGCGTCGGCCACGTCGTGCGCACGATGTGGTCGTCGACCGGCCTTCCGGCGAATCGGTCGTTCAGCCAGCGCAGAGTCATCGGCGCGGACATCGGATGCAGCAGCATGTGCTCGCTGAACATGTCCCGGTGGTAGGTGAGCTGGGCTCCGCCGTCGGCGTAGGTGTGCGCTAGCTCGTCGATGTCGTCGATGTGGATCACCGAGTCGTGGACGGCCTGCACGATCAACAGCGGCAGCCCGGGCACGGCTGAACCGAGCCTGATTTCGTCGAACATCTCCTGTACCTCGGGCATGTCGAGCACGTCGTCCAAGGGGGGATGCACCATGTGATCCATGTCGGTGCCGAACATCCGGATCACCGCCTCCAGAGTGGTCATCCGCTCCAGTCGCTGCAGCGTGGCACGGCCTTCGTCGGTGGCGTGTTCCTCGACGACCCGATTCAGCCCCGGGTAGGTCTTGGCCAGCGCCGCGATGACCAGGGCGGGAAGTCCGGCGAAGCGCGACCCGTTGAGTCGCCGGAAGGTGTTGCCGAGGTTACCGACCGGCGAACCCAGAACGGCACCAACGAGATTGAGCTCGGGGGCGTAGTCGGCGTGCACTTCGGCAGCCCAGGCGCTGGCCAGGCCGCCGCCGGAATAGCCCCAGAGTCCGACCTGGCTGTCCGGGGCGAGCCCGAAGCTCTCGAAGGACAGTGTGGCGCGCAGGCCGTCGAGGATGCGGTAGCCGGGTTCGTGTGGCGTGCCCCACATGCCGTCGCGGCCTTCGTGGTCGGGCACGGAGACCACCCAGCCCTCCGCCAGTGCCGCGGCCATCAGCAGGTATTCCAACTGGGCCAGTGATCCCAGGGCCCGGGCCCCGCGACGCAGTGCGTAGGACGGGAAGCACCGCGAGGTGACCGCGTCGATGGCGCATTGGTAGGACACCACGTGGCGGGGGTGATGGCTGGCGTGGCCGGCGGGAACCAGCACCGTGGTGACCGTGGCCTCCGGTTGCCCGTTCCGATCGGTCGTCCGGTAGAGCAACTGGGTGGCTCGGACGCGCTGCTTGACCAGGCCGAGGAAGCCGAGTTGGACGTCGCGGGAGCGGAGGATGGTGCCGGGAAGAGCGTGTTGGAAGCCGGACGGCGGTTCGTAGAAAGAATCCTTGGCCGGCAACACCGGACTGGGCTGTCGCTGCCCCCGCCGCAATTCCTGGTGGGGGGCTCGGCCGATCCACTCGGGACCGTCCGCCCCGTGTGGGCTTGTCATTTGCCCTCAATTAAACATTAAGAGCGGTCTCATAATCCAGTTGGCGACCCGGGTGGGCGCAGCGTGGCGAACTCGTCGGTGACCCGAATGTGTGAGTCGGTGAAGCGGTACAACGCCGCCGGCCTGCCGCCGCTGCGGCCCGGGTGGGCGGTCGTGCCGGTGCGGGTGATGACCCCGCGGCGCTCCAGGACTCGCTGCAGATTGGTGGCGTCCACCGGGTAGCCCAGGGCTGCGCCGTAGATGTCACGCAGCGTCGACAACGCGAATTCCTGTGGTGCCAAGGCGAATCCGATATTGGTGTAGGACAGCTTGGCCACCAGACGGTTCCGTGCGTCGGCCACCATCGGTGCGTGGTCGAACGCCATGGGCGGCAGTTCGTTGACCGGATGCCACCGGGTGTCGGGCGGCAACGCCGGTGTCGCGGGGGAGGGCACCAGGCCCAGAAAGGTCGACGCGATCACCCGGCCGCCGGGCACTCTGTGTGGTTCGGAGAACACCGCCAGTTGCTCGAGATGGGCGACTTCGCGGAGGTCGACCTTCTCGGCGAGTTGGCGTCGCACCGAACTGGTCAGGTCCTCGTCGGCGCTGATCCGGCCGCCGGGAAGGGACCAGGTGCCGCGCTCGGGATCCAGCGCACGCTGCCAGAGCAACACGTCGAGAGTGGGTTTGGGGCCGGGTTTGCGCGCGGGTTTGGCCAGGTCGAGGCCGCGTACCTGGAATACGACGGCCAGCACTTCGTGCCCGGTGCTACTATCAAGCATGTTTTCGATTATAAGTCGAAAACCTCGCAAAGACAGGAGTTCGCGATGACGGTCCTCGATCGCATCGTTGACGGCCCCGGCGGCTACACCGGCGTCGAGCCCGATGAGCAGTGGGCCGAGGAGGTCCGCCGCCTGGCCAAGCAGCGCAACGCCACGATCCTGGCGCACAACTACCAGGTGCCCGCGATCCAGGACATCGCCCACCACGTGGGGGACTCGCTGGCACTGTCGCGCATCGCCGCCGAGGCCACCGCGGACACGATTGTGTTCTGCGGCGTGCACTTCATGGCGGAGACCGCCAAAATCCTCGCACCCGACAAGACCGTGCTGATTCCCGATCAGCGTGCCGGGTGCTCGCTGGCCGACTCGATCAGCGCCGACGAACTGCAGGCCTGGCGCGATGAGTTCCCCGACGCGGTCGTGGTGTCCTACGTCAACACCACTGCTGCGGTGAAGGCGCTGACCGACATCTGCTGCACGTCCTCCAATGCCGTCGAGGTGGTGTCGTCCATCCCGGCGGACCGTGATGTGCTGTTCTGCCCCGACCAGTTCCTCGGCGCCCATGTGCGGCGCATGACCGGCCGGGAGAACCTGCACATCTGGGCCGGCGAGTGCCATGTCCACGCCGGGATCAACGGCGACGAACTGGCCGCCCAGGCCCGCAGCCATCCCGACGCCGAGCTCTACGTCCACCCCGAATGTGGTTGTGCCACTTCGGCGTTGTACCTCGCCGGTGAGGGCGCGTTCCCGGCGGACCGGGTCAAGATCCTGTCCACCGGCGGCATGCTCGACGCCGCACGGACCTCCCACGCCAAGCAGGTGCTGGTCGCCACCGAAGTCGGCATGCTGCACCAGTTGCGCAGGGCCGCACCCGGTATCGACTTCCAGGCGGTCAACGACCGGGCCTCCTGCCGGTACATGAAGATGATCACGCCGGCCGCGCTGCTGCGCTGCCTCACCGAGGGCGCCGACGAGGTCGACGTCGACCCGGAGACGGCCCGGCGAGCCCGGGCCAGTGTCCAGCGGATGATCGCGATCGGCCAGCCGGGCGGTGGGGAATGAGCCGCGCGGGGGTCCGCGGCGCGAGTTCGGGCGCGTTCGCCTGCGGTGCGGGATCGCACGGTCTGGACTGGCAGCAGCGCGCTGACGTCGTCGTCGTCGGAACCGGCGTCGCCGGGCTGGCCGCCGGGCTGGCTGCGCACCGAAAGGGTGCGCGCACCGTCATTTTGAGCAAGGCCGATGACACGGCCACCTTCTACGCCCAGGGCGGCATCGCCGTCGTTCTGCCGTTCACCGACGACACGGTGGAATCCCATGTGGAGGACACCCTGGTCGCCGGAGCCGGCCTTTGCGACCCCGACGCCGTGCGGTCGATCGTCGCCGACGGCTATCAGGCGGTGGCCGACCTGATCGCCGACGGCGCCCATTTCGATGAGAGCGCGCCCGGGCAGTGGGCGCTGACCCGTGAGGGCGGCCACTCCCGTCGCCGCATCATGCACGCCGGCGGCGACGCCACCGGCGCGGAGGTGCAGCGGGCGCTGGACTACGCCGCGGCCACCCTGGACATCCGCCGCAATCATGTTGCGCTCCAAGTCCTGCACGACGGCGTGGCCGCAACCGGGGTGCTGGTGCGCAACGCCGACGGGCTCGGTGTGATCCACGCCCCGTCGGTGATCGTGGCCACCGGCGGACTGGGCCACCTCTACAGCGCCACCACCAACCCGGAGGGTTCCACCGGCGACGGCATCGGACTGGCACTGTGGGCGGGTGTCGGCGTCACCGACATCGAGTTCATCCAGTTCCATCCCACGATGCTGTTCGAACGGTCGGCCAGCGGTCGTCGTCCGCTCATCACCGAGGCCTTGCGCGGTGAGGGCGCGGTGCTGCGCGATGCCCGCGGTGACTCCGTGACCGCCGGCGTCCACCCGATGGGCGATCTGGCTCCGCGCGATGTGGTGGCAGCCGCGATCGACGCGCGCCTGCGCGAGACCGGCGACGACTGCGTCTATCTCGACGCCCGCGGAGTCGAACGCCTCGAACAGCGGTTTCCGACCGTCACCGCGGCGTGCCGGGCCGCCGGTATCAACCCCACACTCCAGCCCATTCCCGTCGTGCCCGGCGCCCACTACAGCTGCGGCGGCGTCGCCACCGACGTCTACGGGCGCACCGATCTGCCGGGTCTGCTCGCCGCCGGTGAAGTGGCCCGCACCGGCATGCACGGCGCCAACCGGCTGGCCTCCAACAGCCTGCTCGAGGGGTTGGTGGTCGGCGGCAGGGCAGGACGTAGCGCCGCCGAGCATGCCCGGGTTCGTGGCTCTGTGACGGCGAAAGTCGACGTGCTCCAGCATGATGCGCTGGATCGCAGCACGTTGCAGCAGGCTATGACGCGATGGGCGTCGGTGGTCCGTGACGAGGACGGCCTCCGCGATCTCGCCGTCGCACTCGATTCCGCACCGGCCCGCCCGATACGCAACCGGACCGACTTTGAGGACGTTGCTCTCACCGCGACCGCACGGGTGGTCGCCGCGGCGGCACTGGCCCGCACCGAAAGCCGCGGCTGCCACCATCGCAGCGACTATCCCGGCACCGACCCGGCACAAGCCGTCAGCCGCACCCTGCACGACCGGCCGACCGCCGTGGCGGGCCTGCCATGACGGTGACGCGGACGACCCTGACCGCCGACGACCGAGTTCAGGCGCTGGGGACCATCCGGCGTGGCCTGCAAGAGGATCTGCGGTTCGGCCCGGATATCACCACGATCGCCACGGTGCCCGCCGATGCGAGGACCGTCGCCGCACTGGTGGCCCGCGAAGCCGGGGTGGCGGCCGGCGTCGACGTCGCACTGATGGTGCTCGACGAGGTTCTCGGGCCGGATGGGTATGAGGTGCTCGACCGGGTCGATGACGGAGACCGCCTGGAACCACGGCAGGAGCTGCTGCGCCTGGAGGCCAATACCCGCGGCCTGCTGACCGCCGAGCGCACTCTGCTCAATCTGGTCTGCCACCTGAGCGGCATCGCGACGGCCACCGCGGACTGGGTTGAGGCCGTCGAGGGCACCAGCGCCAAGATCCGCGACACCCGCAAGACCCTGCCCGGGCTGCGGGCGCTGGAGAAGTACGCGGTCCGCGTCGGCGGAGGGGTCAATCATCGGATGGGCCTTGGTGATGCGGCGCTGATCAAGGACAACCATGTCGCGGCCGCGGGATCGGTGGTGGCAGCACTGCGCGCGGTGCGTGCCGCGGCGCCAGACCTGCCGTGCGAGGTCGAAGTCGACACCCTCGAACAACTCGACGAGGTGCTCGGCGAGGACGTGCAGTTGGTGCTGCTCGACAACTTCCCCGTGTGGCAGACCCAGATCGCCGTGCAGCGCCGTGACGTCCGAGCGCCGGGGGTTTTGCTGGAATCCTCGGGTGGGCTGTCCCTCGACACCGCGGCCCAGTACGCCGGCACCGGGGTCGACTACCTCGCCGTCGGCGCGCTCACCCACTCGGTCCGGGTGCTCGACATCGGGCTGGATCTCTAGACCCTAGGCCGCAACCGCAGCCCGTCAGCCATCCAGCCGATGCTGCCATCGGGCTTGCGTACGAACGGGATTCGCACACCACCCGCGGAGGCGAGGTCGGGTGCGGTGAACGTCACCGGCGTCGGCTCAGCCGGTGGCGAGGCGAAGGCCGGCCGCCACGCGCCCGGTGCCGGGGTCAGTTCGAAGGTCTTCTCCAGTGACCCGTCTGCGAGCCGGAAGGTGGTGCTCTGCCCGGGGTCCACGTAGCGGCCCGCGTACTCCTGCAACTGGTTGGCCGCCATTTCGATCGTGTCCGCATCGGCGGGAGCCAGCAGCGAGCGCATCAGGCCGACCCTCCCGGA
>CAIOYU010000144.1 GCA_903862565.1 uncultured Actinomycetes bacterium
CGCCGCCGGCACGGTCACCCGCTTGTTCTCGTCGGGCAGTGTGGTTTCGCCGAGGCCGATCTTGTTCTGCAGGCGCTTCATCCACCGCGGTGCCCACCAGCAGTCGTCCCCGAGCAGTTTCATGACTGCGGGCACCAGGAACATCCGCACGATCGTCGCGTCGAGGAGCAGTGCGATCAGCAGGCCGAATGCCAGGTACTTCATCATCACCAGGTCGGAGAAGACGAACGCGCCGGCGACCACGGCCAGCACCAGGGCGGCCGCCGTGATCAGGCGGCCGGTCGTGGCCGTGCCGATCCGGATCGACTCGGTGGTGGACATGCCACGGTCACGGGCCTCCACCATGCGAGAGACCAGGAACACCTCGTAGTCCGTGGACAGGCCGTAGATCACGGCGATGATCAGGCCGATCATCGGGGCCATCAGCGGTTGCGGGGTGTAATTCATGATCCCCGAGCCGTGGCCTTCGACGAACATCCAGGTCAACACACCCATCGTCGAGCCCAGGGTGAGCGCGCTCATGAGTGCGGCCTTGATGGGCAGAACCAGCGAGCCGAACGCCAGGAACATCAGGATCGTCGTCGTCGTGATCAGGAGCAGCACCATCAGCGGCAGCCGGGAGAACAGACTGTGGATGCTGTCCTGCTCGAGCGCCGGGGTACCGCCGACATAGAGCGTTTCACCCTTGGCGGGGACGATGCCGCGCAGTTCGGTGATCTTCTTGGCGGCCTCGTTACGCACCACCAGACCGTTCTGGATCACCCGCACCGACGGGTCCTTGCTGGCTCCGTCGAGGTAGGGCCGCTCTTTCCACATCGCGTCGGGATTGTTGTCCGGGTCGGTGAATCCGTTGATCGCCATCGCCTTGTTGCGGATCTCGGCGACCTGCTGGTCGGTGACCGGTTGGCCGCTGTCGTTCTTGATCACCAAGGTGATCGGCTCGGTGCGGAATCCCGGGAAGATCTTGTCGAACTCCTCCTGCGCCTCACGGACGGAGTTGTTCGGGGGCAGGTACTTCTCGCTGATGCCGCCCAGTGACAGGTGGCCCATCGGGAGAATCATCGCGATCATGAGCAGGAGAATCGGTGCGGCGAACGCCACCGGGTGCTTCATGACCCGGTTGACGAGCTTGCCCCAGAATCCGTTCTCGACTTCTTCGCGGGTCTTGGTCTTCTGGGTCTTCTCTGCGAACCATTCGATGATCCGCCGGGAGAACGCCCAGTTGCGCAGGAACGGGATCCGCAGCAGGGTGCTGACGCCCAGGGCGTCGACGTTCGGCCCCAGGATCGCCAGGATCGCCGCCAGCACGGTGATCGACAGGATCGCCGCCAGCATGACCGAGGCGATGATGGCATAGGTGATCGACTTCAGGAAGCCCTGGGGGAACAGCAGCAGGGGCAGCGAGGAGGCGACGATGATCACCGCCGAGAAGATGACGGTGCGACCCGAGGTCATGACGGTGCGCCGGACGGCGGCCTCGGTGTCGTAACCCTCGGCGATCTCCTCACGGAACCGGCTCACTATGAACAGGCCGTAGTCGATGGCGATGCCCAGGCCGATCAGCGTGACCACCGGTTGGGCGAAGAAGTGCACGGGCGTGAAGTCGGCGATCACCCGCATGATTCCCAGCGCGCCCATGATCGTCAGGCCACCGATGATGGCCGGGAGGCTGGCCGCCACCACGCCACCGAAGACGAAGAACAGCAACACGGCGACCAGTGGGATGGCGGCCACCTCGGCGCGCTTCTGGTCCTCACCGATGGTGCCGGTGAGTTCGTTGGCCAGGGGCTGCAGGCCGGCCTGCTTCACATCGATCCCGTCGATGTTGAAGCTGTCCTTGACCTTCTTGTAGTTGTTCAGAATGGTGTCGTCGTCGTTGCCCTTGAGCTGGATCGACATGAAAGCGTGCTGCTTGCTGGCGTCGGCCATGTTGGCCAGCATCTCGGGGTTCTTGAAGTAGCCGATCGCCCGCAGGATCTCGTCGGGATGGTCCTTCTGGGCCGTCTCGAGGTTGTCCAGGATCTTCTTGGTGAACGCCGGGTCGTCGACGGTCTTCCCGTCCGGGGCCGTGTAGATCGCCACGATGTGGCCCGAGGTGTCCCGGCCGTAGGCGCCGTCGGCGAGCAACGAGGCCTTGACCGACTGGCTGCCCTCGTCGTAGAAGCCGCTCTGGGTGACGTGCTTGCCCAGGTCGATGCCGTAGATGCCGCCGCCGATACACAACAGGACCATGACACCGATAACTATGTATCGGTACCGGTAAACGGTCCGACCCCACCAGGCGAACACTGGCGACTCCTCACTGAAGAACTAATTCGAACTAACTCAAACCACAATTAACAAGACGGCGGTGATTCCCCGACGGGTGCTTTCACAGCCTCGAGTGCAGCAGCGAGGACAGTGGCCGGAACGGCTGCAACCACGCACCTTGCTCCGGCAGCGAATCCAAGCCGATCCGCGGCAGAGGCTCTCGGAAAACGCCGGGGATATCCTCCAGGTCGACGAACTCCAAGCTATCCGACGCTAACGCCCAGCTGGCATGTTCGCGAAATCCGAGCACCGACACCGGCGTGCCCGAACAGGCGATGTCCTCGAGCGGCAACCGGAACGCCTGACCATCGGCAGAGGCCACCAGCACCGCCGCCAGTCCCTCGCTGCGGCGCAGGGCGATGTGGTCGAGCATGTCGCTGTCCACGTCGCTGTCGTCGTCGATCTTGGGTTTGGCGAAGACGGCGAAGCCGACGTTGCGCAAGGCCTCCACCCACGGCCGGACCACGTCGGCGCTGCCCGCGGCGATGTTGGTGAACACCGTCGCCTCCGGCTCGGCGGACACCTCCGGATGGCCGGCGGCCAGCTCGGCGGTGCGAGCCAGCAGCCATCGGCCGAGGGCGTCGAATCGGGGCCGGTGCGCCGCGGTGGGCCGGCCGCCGAGGATCGAGCCGAGGCCCATGTCGAGGTTGGGCGCGTCCCAGACCAGAAGGACCCGGCGCACGTCAGGTTTAGGCGCCGGTTCCGGCGGTCCGGGGATGGTGTCCGGTATGGTCAGGGCGGGTGTTTCGCCGGTCACGGTCTCGCCGGTCACGGTCTCGTCGGTCACGGTCATAGTCACCCACGCCTCATCCAGATCAATTCGGTCACCGCGCTGCCCACGGCCTGCGCCTTGGTCTCGTATTTGGTACTCGGACGCTGTACCGAGATGGGAAGCGCCTCGCCGGGGGCAACTCTGCGTAGCAGAGGCTCGGCGTCCCCGGCCTCGGCGATCTGGATCGCGTACCCCGCGTGGTCGGTGGCGGCGTGCAGTACACCGCCCGGGCGGAGTCGCTCGGCGATGAGCCGGATGGTCTCGGGCTGCAGCAGGCGGCGTTTGTGATGGCGTGACTTCGGCCACGGATCGGGGAAGAAGACCCGCATGCCGGTCAGTGACGCCGGGGGGAGCAGGTGTTCCAGGACATCCACCGCGTCGCCCCGGATCAACCGGATGTTGGTGACGGGGTGTTCGTCCTCCGACGTGCGGTCGATCGCGCTGAGCAGTTGTGCCAGGCCGCGCCGGTAGACCTCGACCGCGATGACGTCGACGTCCGGTTCGTCCTGGGCCATCGCCAGGGTCGAGGTGCCGGTACCGCAGCCGATCTCGCACACCAGACGTGGGTCGCTGCCGGCCGGGCGCTCTCTCCCGAACCAGCCGGTGATGTCGAGCGGTTCGGGCAGGCGGGTGCCCTCCGGAGTCTCGGTTGGGATGGCCTGCCTGCCCAGGCTCGGCCACAGCCGGTCCCAGACCTCCTGCTGTGCCTCGGTGAGCGACGACCGTCGCGAACGGAAGCTGGTGATCCGTCGAATCTGCGGCGCATCGGTCTCAGGCATGGCTGAGCCGGTCTGCGTGCGCATTGATCCATGGTGGCGCATGAAGCCGGGTCTGCCGCTATCGCGGAACAGATTGATATCCAACAGTTGCCATTGAAGGTGACTCGCGCCATACCCGGGGGGCTGCGACCATCCCCGGAATGTCCCAGCCCGCAGTCGTGTGCCCCGACCTTGAGTGCCCGATCGCCGAGGCGCTGGCGGCCGGCGGTGCCGCCCTGTGCGAACAGGTCCTGGTCGACGCGGCCGACGGTCTCGCCGCGCCGGTCCGGGTGGAGGTGACCGGCCGGCCCGGGGCCGGCCGCACCACGGTGTCGCGGCTGCTGAGTGCCGCCGGGGTGCAGGTGACCGGGCCGGGGGAGTGCCCGGAGGTCTTGCTCTATGTGTTCGTCGAGAGGCTCACCCCGGAGGACCGCGCCACGGTGTCGTCCGCCGACCGCCCCTGCGTGGCGGTGCTCAACAAGGCCGACCTCACCGGGTTTCGCGGCTCGGGTCCGATGGCGGCGGCCACTGAACGCTGCCACGCGCTGGAACCGA
>CAIOYU010000145.1 GCA_903862565.1 uncultured Actinomycetes bacterium
CCGTCGTCTGCGCAGAACTGGTTCTGGTGGGCGGCCGGCGGCATCGCCGCCATCGCGACCCTCGGCGCGGTCGGGATCCTGATGCGGGCTCGGCGGTCCTAGAACCTGGGCATGGCCGATAACGTGTTCGGGGTGAGGACCCGACGATGCTGACCCGGCTCTCGACGTCGGACGCCGCGTTCTACCACCGCGAGGACACCTCGACGCCGATGTATGTGGGGTCGTTGTCGATCCTTCGCCGGCCGCGCGGCGGGTTGAGTTACGACGCCCTGCTGGAGGCCGTCGAGCGCCGCCTTCCGCAGATTCCGCGGTACCGCCAGAAGGTGCGGGAGGTGACGCTGGGCCTGGCCCGCCCGGTGTGGGTCGACGATCGGGACTTCGACATCACCTATCACATCCGGCGCTCGGCGCTGCCGTCCCCGGGCAGCGACGCCCAGCTGCACGATCTGTTGTCCCGCCTGGCCAGCCGGCCGCTGGACCGCACCCGCCCGCTGTGGGAGATGTACCTGATCGAGGGCCTCGCCGGCAACCGGCTGGCGCTCTACATCAAGAGCCACCAGGCACTGATCAACGGCATGGCGGCACTGGAGATCGGGCACGTCATCGCCGACCGAAACCGTCGCCCGGTCGCGGGCGTCGAGGACATCTGGCTGCCTGCGCGGGAACCGTCGACCAGCCAATTGGTGATCGACGCAGTGGGGGACTGGCTGGCCCGGCCGGGCCACGAGCTCCGTTCGCTGCGTTCGACGGTCGGCGACGTGGTATCCAACCGGGGCGAGTTGGCGGAGCTGGGGCGCCGTGTCACGACGGTGGCCCGCACGTTGGCTCGGCGCAGCGCGCCGAGCAGCCCGCTGAACACCACCGTCTCGCGCCACCGCCGGTTCACGGTGGCCTCTGCCCAGTTGTCGGACTACCGGCTGGTGCATGAGCGCTTCGACTGCGCGGTCAACGATGTCGTGCTGGCCGTCATCGGCGGCGCGCTGCGCAACTGGCTGCTGTCGCGGGGCGAGCCGGTGGACTCCAGCCTGGCGGTCCGGGCGATGGCGCCGATGTCGGTCTATCCCGACGCCGATCTGAACTCGACCGGTCCGGGGCAGGCGATCCGCGAGGTGGCGCCGTTCCTGATCGACCTACCCGTCGGTGAGGGCAATCCGGTGGTGCGGCTGTCCCAGATCGCGCACGCGACCGAATCGCACTCCGCCGCCGCCAAGCTGGTCGACGCCCGCACCATCGTGACGCTCTCCGGCTTCGCCCCGCCGACGCTGCACGCCATGGGAACCCGGGTGGCCACCCACTATCCGGCCCGCCAGTTCAATCTGCTGATCACCAACGTCCCCGGACCGCAGAATCAGATGTACGTAGCGGGGGCGAAACTGCTGGAGACCTACGCGGTGCCGCCGCTGCTGCCCGACCAGGTCCTGGCCATCGGCGTCACCTCGTATTTCGGGCGGGTCTACTTCGGGATCAACGCCGACCGGGATGCCATGAGCGACGTCGATGTTTTCCCGGAGTTACTTTCCCGGTCACTTGAAGAACTAATCGACGCCGCACGGTAGTTACTTCGTCGTACGATGCCGCGCATGGGCAAGGACGGCAACACACACGACGACAAGAAGAAGTCCGACAGCGAGGCTTCCAAGAAAGCCGACAAGAAGGAAAAGGCGAACAAGATTCCCAATGACGTCTACGAGGCCGAGATGTACCGGCTGCAGACCGAATTGGTGAAGGTGCAGGAGTGGGTCCGGGCTACCGGGGCCCGGATCGCCCTGGTCTTCGAGGGCCGCGACGCCGCCGGCAAGGGCGGCACCATCAAGCGGATCACCGAGTACCTCAGCCCACGCACCGCACGGATTGCGGCCCTGCCCGCGCCCACCGAGCGCGAGAAGGGTGAGTGGTATTTCCAGCGTTACATCAGCCACCTGCCGACCAAGGGCGAGATCGTGCTGTTCGACCGGTCCTGGTACAACCGCGCCGGGGTTGAGCGGGTCATGGGATTCTGCACCCCGCAGGAACATTCGCTGTTCCTGCGCCAGACCCCGCTGTTCGAGCAGATGCTCATCGACGACGGGATCCTGCTGCGCAAGTTCTGGTTCTCGGTGTCCGAGGACGAGCAGCTGAAGCGCTTCAAGTCCCGCATGAGCGACCCGTTGCGCCGGTGGAAGCTGTCCCCGATGGATATGGAGTCCATCTACCGGTGGGAGGACTACTCCCGCGCCAAGGACGAGATGATGGTCCACACCGACACCCCGAACAGCCCCTGGTTCGTGGTGGAGTCGGCGGTCAAGAAGCACGCGCGACTGAACATGATCTCGCACCTGCTGTCCACCATCCCCTACGAGGAGGTGGAGCCGGAGATCGTGAAGATTCCCGAGCGCCCGCAGATCGGGAACTACATCCGCCCGCCGCGCGAATTGTCGCACTACGTCGACGATTTCGTGGGCACCCTGCTGGGCGACCGCGAGAAGTAAGGGTCTAATCTGACCCCATGCGGGTGTACATCCCGGCGACGGTGCCGATGCTTGCTCGACTCGTCGCCGACGGCTCCCTTCAGCCGTTGAGCGGTACCGCGTTCGCGGTGACACCGACGCTTCGGGAGGCCTACGCCGAGGGTGACGAGGAGGAACTGGCCGAAGTGGCGATCGGCGAGGCGGCACTGGCGTCGCTGCGCCTGATCGCTGCCGAACCGTCGTCCGAGGAGGGCGGCGAGGCGGGGGCCGGTCTGCTTCGGCGGGCGGTGGTCATCGCTGACGCCCCCGAGGACACCGTCACCCTCCGACCCGATCTCGACGACGCCGTCGTCCGGATTGCGGGCCGGGTCGGTTTGGATCAGGTGGCCGCGGTCTACGTCGACAACGCTGCCGCCGAACCTGCCGTACGGGCTGCGATCGCGGTGATCGACGAGGCCGACCTCGGTGACGAGGACGCCGAGCTGACCGTCGGCGACGCCCAGGACCATGACCTGGCCTGGTACGCAACCC
>CAIOYU010000146.1 GCA_903862565.1 uncultured Actinomycetes bacterium
GCTGTCCCGGGAGGTGTTGCCCCGCCTGGGTCCGGCCGTCTCCGGCAGTCGCGCCGCACTGTGGGCGGCCGGCCTGGTGCTGCTGGCCGCCTGGATGCCCTTCGACAACGGTCTGCGCCCAGAGGGGCAGATCACCACCGGTGCGCTCATCACCTATGTGCTGATCGAACGGGCGATCAGCTCCGGGCGACTGGCCCCGGCGGCCATGGCCATCATCACCGCGGCCTTCACCCTCGGGATCCAGCCGACCGGCTTGATCGCGGTCGCCGTGCTCATCGCCGGCGGCCGTCCGGTCATCCGGATCGTGGCCCGCCGGCGTGCCGTCGTCGGAACCTGGCCGCTGCTGTTGCCCCTGCTGGCCGCGGGCACCGTGGTGCTGACGGTGGTATTCGCCGACCAGACGCTGGCAACGGTCCTGGAGGCCACCAGGATTCGCACCGACATCGGACCCAGCCAGGCCTGGTACACCGAGAACCTGCGGTACTACTACCTCATTCTGCCGACGGTCGACGGATCGCTGTCCCGGCGGTTCGGGTTCCTCATCACCGCTCTGTCGCTGTTCCTGTCGACCTTCATCCTGTTGCGGCGCAAGCGGGTTCCCGGAGTGGCGCGCGGTCCGGCCTGGCGTCTGATGGGCGTCATCTTCGCGTCGATGTTCGTGCTGATGTTCACCCCGACCAAGTGGGTGCACCACTTCGGACTGTTCGCCGCCGTGGGCGCCGCGATCGCGGCCCTGGCCACCGTGCTGGTCTCACGGGAGGTGCTGCGCTGGTCGCGCAACCGGATGACGGTGGTGACCGCGGTGCTGTTCCTCCTTGCGATCACTTTCGCCACCACCAACGGTTGGTGGTATGTCTCGAGCTACGGCGTCCCCTTCAACAGCACGATGCCCAAGATTGCCGGGATCAGCGTCAGCACCATCTTCTTGGCGCTGTTCGTGGTGTCCGCGATCTACACGGTGTGGCTGCACTTCGCCTCCCGCACGCGCGGCGAAGGGCGTCTGACACGCGCCCTGACCGCAGCCCCGATCCCGGTGGCCGCGGGATTGATGGTGGTGGTGAACTTCGCCTCGATGATCATCGGCGTGGTGCGCCAATACCCCACCTACTCCAACGGCTGGTCCAATGTGCGGGCACTGGCCGGCGGCTGCGGACTGGCCGACGACGTCCTCGTCGAACCGGACACCAACGCGGGCTTCCTGACCCCGCTTCCCGGCGAATACGGACCGTTGGGCCCGCTGGGCGGGAGCAAGCCTGTCGGCTTCACCGCCAACGGTGTCGCGGAAAAGATTGTGGCCGAGGCGATCCGGGTGAACAACTCACAACCGGGCGTCGACAATGACTGGGAGGGACCGTTCACGCTGACCACCCCCGGCGTCAACGGATCCACGGTGCCACTGCCCTACAAACTGGACCCGGCCCGGGTGCCGTTGGCCGGCAGCTACACCGACAAGGCCCAGCAGGTGGGCCAGTTGACGTCTGCGTGGTACACGTTGCCGCCCAACGATTCCAGCCACCCGCTCGTGGTGGTGACCGCCGCCGGCACCATCGCCGGCAACAGCGTGCTCAATGACCACACCGACGGCCAGTCCGTGGAGTTGGAATACGGCAAGCCCGGGCCCGACGGCGCTCCGGTGGCGGCCGGACGAGTGGAGCCCTACGACATCGGGCCGGCACCGTCCTGGCGCAATCTACGGTATGCCCGGTCTCGGATTCCGGCCGACGCGACCGCGGTTCGCATTGTGGCGCAGGACAAGTCGCTGTCACTGGGAGACTGGGTAGCCGTCACCCCGCCCCGGGTTCCCGAGCTGAAGACGGTGCAGCAGTACGTCGGCTCCACCGCGCCGGTTCTGATGGACTGGGCGGTGGGCCTGGCGTTCCCGTGCCAGCAGCCGATGCTGCACACCAACGGCGTCACCGACGTGCCGAAGTTCCGGATCACTCCGGACTACACCGCCAAGAAGCAGGACACCGACACCTGGGAGGACGGCCGCAACGGTGGCCTGCTGGGAATCAGCGACCTGTTGCTGCGTGCGCACGTGATGGCGACTTACCTGTCACACGACTGGGGCCGGGACTGGGGCTCGTTACGGAAGTTCGACACCATCGTTGGGGCCCAGCCCGCCCAGGTGGAGTTGGGCACAGCCACCCACAGCGGGCTGTGGTCGCCGGGGCACATCCGAATTAAGGCGTGATCTCCGCTCGCGCACGCCAGGGCGATATGGAGATCCGCCGCGTCGCCGGGCAGTCCGCGCCGAAGAAGTCGGTGGTGATTCAGGGCGCCAACACCGTCCGAGAGATGCCCCAAGCGTGACGTGCGATTGGAAGGCCGGTTGACCGTCCGGCCCATAATGAGCGCACCATGTTCCGAGCTTTGCGCCATGTTTTAGGCTATACGGCAACGGTGGTGCCGATATCAGGGGGGACGGCCAGCGATGAAGCCGCTCCATAATCACGATGTGATTCCCGCCGCCCAGCGCCGCTCCCCCGGGCGCCCGCCCATCGAGACCGAGCGCATCGTCGAAGCTGCCTTGCAGATCGTCGACGAGGGAGATGCCGCGGCACTCTCGATGCGGACGGTGGCGACACGCCTGAACTCCAGCACGTCCACCATCTACCGGCACTTCCCCAGCCGCGCCGTGTTGATCGGAACCGTCATCGACCGGGTGATGGGCGAAATTGACGTTGACGCCTCACATTTCC
>CAIOYU010000147.1 GCA_903862565.1 uncultured Actinomycetes bacterium
GTCATCGGGCACCTCGAAGAAGAACGGCTTGTGGCCGTACCCGATCATCAGGGCGCGCAGTTCCTCCTCCGGAATGCGAGCCAGCACAGTCGGATTGGCGATCTTGTAGCCGTTGAGGTGCAGGATCGGCAGCACCACGCCGTCCTTGGCGGGGTTGATGAACTTGTTGGAGTGCCAGCTGGTGGCCAGCGCACCGGTCTCGGCCTCGCCGTCACCGACGATCGCGGCGACGAGCAGGTCGGGGTTGTCGAAGGCGGCGCCGTAGGCGTGCGAGAGCGCGTAGCCCAGTTCACCGCCCTCGTGGATGGAGCCAGGCGTCTCCGGTGCGACGTGCGAGGGGATGCCACCGGGGAAGGAGAACTGCCGGAACAGCCGCCGGATGCCCTCGGTGTCCTCGGTGATGTCGGGGTAGGTCTCGGTGTAGGTGCCGTCGAGGTAGGCGCACGCCACCAGGCCGGGGCCGCCGTGGCCGGGGCCGATGATGTAGATCGTGGGCTGGCTGCGGTCGGCGATCACCCGATTGAGGTGGGCGTAGAGGAAGTTCAGCCCCGAGGTGGTGCCCCAGTGCCCGAGCAGGCGCGGCTTCACGTCGTCCCGCGACAGTGGAGTCTTCAACAGCGGGTTGTCCAGCAGGTAGATCTGGCCCACCGACAGGTAGTTCGCGGCGCGGAACCAGCCGTCGATCCGGCCGATCACGTCGTCGGTCACCGGCTTGCCGCTGTTCTGCCAGACGTGCGTCTTCTCGGTCATATCTCGTTGTGCACCTTTCTCAGTCGCTGATGCTGTCGCTGATGGTCACGCGGTTGACGTTCCAGATGTCATCGCAGTACTCGGCGATCGCCCGGTCGGAGGAGAACTTGCCACTGCGGGCGCTGTTGAGGATCGACATCCGGGTCCACCGTTCGGTGTCCTTCCAGGTGTCGTTGACGGCCTCCTGGCACCGGATGTAGTCGGCGTAGTCGGCCAGGACTAGGAAGTGGTCGTGGTGGGACAAGTTCTCGACCAGGGGTGCGAACACCCCGGTGTCCCCGTGGGAGAACGTCCCGTCGGAGATCAGCCCGAGGACCGCTCTGAGTTCGGAGTTGTTCTCGATGTACTCCCAGGGCCGGTAGCCCTTGATCCGCAGTTCACGAACGTCGTCGACGGTCATCCCGAACAGGAAGAAATTCTCCGC
Source organism: uncultured Actinomycetes bacterium (assembly GCA_903862565.1). Classification (GTDB taxonomy): domain Bacteria; phylum Actinomycetota; class Actinomycetes; order Mycobacteriales; family Mycobacteriaceae; genus Mycobacterium. Next base: position 1,175 of record CAIOYU010000147.1, read on the forward strand.
CCCGGCCTCCTCTCGCATCTCGACGTTCGCGCCGTCGAGGGTGCCGATGGTCAGCGCGCCGTTCATCATGAACTTCATGTTGCCGGTGCCCGACGCCTCCAGCCCGGCGGTGGAGATCTGCTCGGACAGGTCGGCCGCCGGGTAGATCAACTGGCCGTTCTGCACGTTGAAGTTCGGGACGAACGCCACCCGCATCTTGCCGTTGACGTCCGGATCGTTGTTGACGGTCTCGCCGACGGAGTTGATCAGCTTGATCATCAGCTTGGCCGTGCGATAGCCGGGGGCGGCCTTGCCGCCGAAAACCCATGCGCGCGGCGGAAGGTCGAGCCCCGGGTTCTGCTTGAGCCGGTGGTACATCGTGATGATGTGCAGGGCGTTGAGGTGCTGGCGCTTGTACTCGTGGATGCGCTTGACCTGGACGTCGAACATCCAGTTCGGGTCCAGCCCGATTCCGGTGTGGGTGCGCACGTAGTCCGACAGGCGAGCCTTGTTCTCGCGCTTGACTTCCCGCCACTTCCGCTGGAAGTCGGGGTCGTCGGCGTAACGCTCCAGGCCGCGCAGTTGATCGAGGTGCACGGGCCACTCCGTGCCGATGGTCTCGTCGAGGAGCCTGCGAAGACCCGGATTGGCCAGCGCCACGAACCGGCGCGGTGTCACCCCGTTGGTCTTGTTGCTGAACTTCTCCGGCCACAGCTCGTAGAAGTCTTTGAGGATGGTCGATTTGACCAACTCGGAGTGCAGGGCGGCGACGCCGTTGACGGCATGGCTGCCGACGGTCGCGAGGTTCGCCATCCGGACCCGCTTGCCGCCCTCTTCGCCGATGAGCGACATGCGCCGTGCCCGCTCCTCGTCGCCGGGGAACTTCGCGCGCACCTCGTCGAGGAAACGCTGGTTGATCTCGTAGATGATCTCCAGGTGCCGGGGCAGGAACTGCTCGAACATCGACAGCGGCCAGGTTTCCAGCGCTTCGGGCAGCAGCGTGTGATTGGTGTAGGCGAACGTCTTGACGGTGATATCCCAGGCTTCGTCCCAATCCAGCCCGCGCTCGTCGACGAGCAACCGCATCAATTCGGCCACCGCGATCGAGGGGTGAGTGTCGTTGAGCTGTATGGCAACCCGGTCGGGCAGTTCCCGGACGCTCCGCCCGGCCAGATCTTCGATCAGGTGCAGGATGTCCTGCAGTGAGCACGAGACGAAGAAGTACTGCTGGGCCAGCCGCAGCTGTTTGCCGATCTCGGGTTCGTCGTTGGGGTAGAGCACCTTGGTGATGGTCTCCGAGACCACCTCTTCCTGCACCGCCTGGTAGTAATCGCCGGCGTTGAAGGCCTCCAGCACCAGTGACTGGATGGCCGCCGCGCTCCACAGGATCAGCGTGTTGCAGGTGTTGACGCCGTAGCCCTGGATCGGCGTGCCGTAGTGCAGGCCCTTGGCGACATGGCCCGGGATCCAGCGAACGCAGTTGCGGCCGGCGTCGTCGCGATAGTGCTCGGTGTGCCCGCCCCAGAACACCTGGTAGTTGATCTCGGGCTTGGCGATCTCCCAGGGGTTGGGCTCGGAGAGCCAGTTGTCGGTCTTCTCGACCTGCCAGCCGTCGTGGATCTCCTGGTCGAAGATGCCGAACTCGTAGCGGATGCCGTAGCCGATCGCGGGCCGCTCGAGGGTGGCCAGTGAGTCCAGGTAGCAGGCGGCGAGCCGGCCAAGGCCGCCGTTGCCCAGGCCGGGCTCCTGCTCGCACGCCAGCACCTCGTCGAAGTCCTGGCCCATCGCCGCCAGTGCGGCCCGCGCCTCGTCCTCGATGTGCAGGTTGAGCAGGTTGTTGCCCAGATGCGGGCCGAGCAGGAACTCCGCCGACAGGTAGGCCGTGACTTTGCGGCTCAGATCGACGTAGGTCTGGGTGGTCTGGGCCCAGCGGTCCTGCATCCGGTCCCGGACCGCCAGCGACAGTGCCTGGTAGTAGTGCTTGGGGGTCAGGAGGGCGGCCGGCCTGCCGAGGGTGTAGCGCAGGTGGTCCGCGATGGCCCGGCGCAGTGCGTCGGCGTCCATTCCGGTACGGACGTCGTCACCGCCCTGGCTCCCGAAGACCGACTTCTTCTTGTCTTTCCCCATGGTGTTTCCCCGCATCGTATGTACCCCGGATATTGGGTGCGAGTATCGCACCGGGGGGTGTACCCCGCCCGGCAGTTGGCGAATCCGGGCGGTGAACAATCGGTGTCGGGCCCGGGTGTCCGGCCCGGTTACCCTTCGGCCATGACGTTTCTCTCGAGGACGCCACGGGCCGGCGGATGGGCCGTCGGGCGGGCCTTCCCGGTCGCCCGCGGCAGCGCGCGCGCCGGGCAGCTGCCGGGCTGACCCGTGGGCTTCATCCGGTCCGAAGATTCCTCCGAAGATTCCTTTGTCTCGCACGGTATCCGTTGCGCCGCTTCGGTGTACCGGCCTGCGGCGCCGACGGGGGACGCCCCGGTGATCGTGATGGCGCACGGCTTCGGGTGTGTGCGTTCGCTGCGACTGCCCGCCTACGCCGAACGATTCGCCGCCGCGGGCTACGTGGTGGTGGTGTTCGACTACCGCTACTTCGGTGACAGCGGCGGTCACCCGCGGCAACTCCTCGACATCGCCGCCCAGTTGGACGACTGGCGCGCCGCCCTGGCCTGGGCGCGCACCCTCGACCGCGTGGATCCCGACCGCGTCGTCGCCTGGGGCACCTCGCTGGCAGGCGGACACGTGATCAGCCTGGCCGGCACCGGAACGCCACTGACGGCGATCATCGCCCAGGTGCCCCATGTCAGCGGGTTCGCCGGGGTGCGGGCCACCGGATTGCGGCAGGCGGCGCGTCTGCTGCCGGCGGCGCTGGACGACACCCTGCGGGGACTGGCCCATCGTGCACCGCGCTATCTGAATTCCGTTGGTGCGCCGGGAACCTGCTCGGTCATGGCCACTCCCGACGCCCTGCCGGGGGTGCAGGCGATGGCCGCAGCCGACGGAATGACCCTGTCGGACTTCCCGATCACCGTCGCGGCGCGCATCGTCCTGCGGATCGGCCTGTACTCCCCGATCCGCCACGCCGCCGCCGTCACCTGTCCGGCTCTGATCCAGGTCGCTGACGACGACGCCCTCACCCCGGTCCCGCAGGCCCGAAAGGCGTCGTCCCGCATGGCGCGCGCGACGCTGCGGAGGTATCCGGGCCGGCACTTCGAGGTCTACGTGCAACCGTTGTTCGACACCGTGGTCGCCGACCAACTCGCCTTCCTGCAGACGGTGGTGCCCACGTGATGTCCCGGTATTTCGCCGACTTTGCGCCGCGACACGATTAACGTTCGCGTCATGACAGCGACCGGAGGTACGTCATGCCCGAAATCGCGGTAACGCCAAGGCCGGCGGCCGCCGGGCGATCGCCGGTCGGTCTCGGGCTCTCGGCCCTGACCGCCATCGTCGTGGGATCGATGGTCGGCAGCGGGATCTTCGCGCTGCCCTCGCAGATGGCCGCCAGCGCCGCACCGGGTCCGCTGTTCATCGGGTGGGCGATCACCGGCGTCGGAATGCTGATGCTGGCGTTCGTCTTTCAGACGCTCGCCGAACGCAAGCCCGACGTCGACGGCGGTGTCTACGGATATGCACGGGCCGGTTTCGGCAACTACATCGGCTTCACGTCGGCCTTCGGGTACTGGGCGTCGGCCTGGATGGGCAATGTGGCCTACCTGGTGCTGCTGTTCGCAACCGTGGGCACCTTCGTTCCCGCGTTCGCCGGCGGCACCACCGTGCCGGCCATCATCGGCGCCTCGATCCTGCTGTGGATCGTGCACTTCCTGACCCTGCGCGGTGTGCAGACCGCCGCCTACGTCAACACCATCGTCACCATCGCCAAAGTGGTGCCGATCCTCACGTTCATCGCCGTGGCCGCCATCGGTTTCAGAGCCGGATTGTTCAGCGCGGACATCTGGGGACACCACACCAGCATCGACGGAGAACCGTTAGGCAGCACCATGGGTCAGGTCAAGGCCATGATGCTGGTGACGGTGTGGGTGTTCATCGGCATCGAGGGCGCCGCCGTGTATTCCAAGCGGGCCGCCAGGCGCAGCGACGTCGGGCGCGCCACGGTGCTCGGCTTCCTCGGCGTGCTAGCGCTGCTGCTGCTGGTGAGCTTCCTGTCCTACGGCCTGATGGCCCAGGCGACGTTGGCCGGCTTGCCCGACCCGTCGATGGCGGGTCTGATGAAGGAGCAGGTGGGCAGTTGGGGCGCGACGTTCATCTCGATCGGGCTGATCGTCTCGCTGCTCGGCGCACTGATCGCGTGGGTGATGCTGTGCGCGGAGATCATGCGGGTTCCCGCGCTGGATCATGTGATGCCCTCGTTCCTGGCCAAGGAGAACTCCCACCACGCACCGGCCGGGGCGCTGTGGCTGACCAACTGCTGCATCCAGGTGGTGCTGATCCTGACCCTGTTCGCCGACAGCACCTACCTCGGCCTGGTCCTGCTGGCGACGTCGCTCGTCCTGCTGCCGTATCTGTGGTCGGCGGCCTACCAGGTCCTGCTCGCGGTGCGGGGCGAAACCTACGAGAACGGCGAAGGCCGCACCCGCGACCTCGTGATCGGTGGCATCGCCCTGATCTACGCGATCTGGCTCGTCTACGCCGGCGGCGTCGAGTTCCTGCTCACCGGCGCCGTGGCCTACTTCATCGGGACCATCCTCTTCGTGTGGGCCCGGAAAGAGAAGGGCCTCAAGGTCTTCACCTCGGCCGAATGGGTCATCTTCGGGGCCGTCGCACTCGCTGCGGCGTTCGGGCTGTACCAGATCGCCACCGGCGACATCGACGTCTTCTAGCGGTCTGCTGGCGCCCGCCGGGAATGCGCACCCCGGCGGGGCACGACGGCCGAGGGCTAGGCTCGGTCAATGCTCGCCCGCATCGCCCGACTCGCCATTTCCGCACCGCGAGGAGTCCTCGCCGTGGCGATTCTGCTCGGCGTTCTGATGGGTGCGTTCGGAATTCCCGTCGCCCAACACCTGTCCCCGAGCGGCTTCCAGGACCCCACCTCCCAGTCCTCACGGGCCGCCGATCTGCTGAACGAGAAGTTCGGCCAGGGCGACGTCCCCCTGGTGGTCGTCGTCACCGCGCCCGACCGGTACGACAGTCCCCAGGCCCGCGCGGTGGCCGACGGCATCATCGCGAAGTGGAAGAGTTCGGGTCACGTCGCCGCCATCAACTCGGCCTGGACGTCGCCGCCGCAGGCCGCCGCGGCCCTGGTCAGCAGGGATCGCAAGTCCGGGCTGATCACCACCGGCGTCGTCGGAACCGAGAGCGAACAGCAGGCCTACACCAAGTCCCTGACCGACGACATCGTGGGCGATCGGGACGGCGTCTCGGTCAAGGCCGGCGGCACGGCCATGGTCAACCTGCAGATCACCGACCAGTCCAAGCGCGACCTGGTCCTGCTCGAGGCCATCGTGGTGCCGCTGAGCTTCCTGGTCCTGGTGTGGGTGTTCGGCGGGGCGTTCGCCGCGGCACTGCCGATCGGCGCCGGGGTGATGGCGATTCTCGGTTCGCTGGCGATACTGCGCACCATCACGCTGTTCACCGACGTCTCGATCTTCGCGCTCAACCTCACCACCGCAATGGGTTTGGCGCTGGCCATCGACTACACACTGCTGATGCTCAGCCGCTACCGCGACGAGTTGGCCGGCGGCGCCAGTCGCGAGCAGGCCATCACCACCACCATGCGGACGGCGGGGCGGACCGTGCTGTTCTCGGCGGTCACCGTCGCGCTGTGCATGGGCGTCATGGTGCTGTTCCCGATGAACTTTCTGCGGTCGTTCGCCTACGCCGGGGTGGCCACCGTGGCGCTGACCTCGGTGGCGGCCGTGATCGTCACACCGGCGGCCATCATGCTGCTCGGCGACCGCATCGACTCCCTCGACGTGCGCCGACTGATGCGCCGGACGCGCGGGCGGCCCGACCCGGCGCCGCAACCGATCACCGAGCATTTCTGGTATCGCTCAACGAAATTCGTCATGCGCCACGCCGTCCCGATCGGCTTGGCCGTCGTGGCGCTCCTGGGGGTGCTCGGTTCGCCGTTCTTCGGCGTACGGCCGGGGTTCCCCGACGACCGGGTGCTGCCCAAGTCGGCTCCGGCCCATCAGGTGGGCGACCTGTTGCGCACCGATTTCGCGCTGGACAGCGATTCGGCGATTCCCGTCGTCATCCCCGATTCCAACGGGCTGGGCAAGATCGAAGTCAGTCGCTATGCCGCAGATCTGTCCCGGGTGGCGGATGTCACCTCGGTGTCGGCACCGGTCGGCACGTTCGTCGGAGGGAACCTGGTGGGGCCGCCCACCGCCGCCACCGGAGAAGCCCAGGGCAGCACCCTGCTGACCGTCGGCAGCAACGCCGAACTGTTCTCCCCGGCCTCGGAACGCCAACTGACCAGCCTGCACGCCGTCGACCTGCCCGGCGGGCGCAACGTGGAGTTCGCCGGGCTGGCCCAGACCAACCGCGACAGCGTCGACGCCATCCTGTCGCGGCTGCCCCTGGTACTCGGACTGATCGCGGTCATCATGCTGGTGCTGCTGTTCCTGCTGACCGGCAGTGTGGTCATGCCGGTCAAGGCGCTGATCCTCAACATGCTCTCGCTCAGCGCGACGTTCGGTGCGATGGTCTGGATCTTCCAGGACGGGCACCTGAATGCCCTGGGCACCACGTCCACCGGCACCCTGGTGGCCAACATGCCGGTGCTTCTGTTCTGCATCGCCTTCGGGCTGTCGATGGACTATGAGGTGTTCTTGGTCTCACGGATCCGGGAGTTCTGGCTGGCCTCACCGCAGACATCCGCCGACAACGACGAGAGCGTGGCCCTGGGTCTGGCGCATACCGGCCGGGTGATCACGGCCGCGGCGCTGATCATGGCAATCTCCTTCGCTGCGCTGGTCGCGGCCAAGGTTTCGGTGATGCGACTTTTCGGGGTTGGCCTGACCCTGGCTGTCCTGATGGACGCCACCCTGGTCCGACTGGTGCTGGTACCGGCGTTCATGCACACCATGGGCAAGTGGAACTGGTGGGCGCCGGCGCCGCTGCGCGCTCTGCACCGTCGCTTCGGCATCAGCGAGTCCGGCTGAACCAAGGGCATACTTAGTGGATGAGCAGCAAACAGCGGGCACTGCCGGGCCCGGTTAGCGTGATCGTCGGTGTTCAGGGGGCCCTGCCGTCGAATCGCTACAGCCAGGCCGAGATCACCGAGGCGTTCGTGGCGTCGCCGGCCTTCGCCGGGTGCGGCGACATCGTGCGCAGCCTGCACCGGTCGGCGAAGGTCGACTACCGGCACCTTGTGCTGCCGATGGAGGCCTATCCGGACCTCAACGACTTCGGCGAGGCCAACGAGATCTTCATCGAACACGCGGTGAACTTGGGTGCTGAGGCTCTGATGGCCGCCCTCGACGAGGCGGGGGTCCGTCCTGACGAGGTCGACCTGATCATGTCGACGACGGTCACCGGAATCGTGGTGCCGTCCATCGAGGCCCGCGTCGCCACGAAGGTCGGCCTGCGTCCCGACGTCCGGCGCGTCCCGATGTTCGGCCTCGGATGCGTGGCGGGCGCCGCCGGCGTGGCCCGCCTGCACGACTACCTCTACGGCCACCCCGACGGTGTGGCGGCACTGCTCTCCGTCGAACTGTGCTCGTTGACGTTCCCCGCACTGGAGGCCGAAGTCGCCGGGCTGGTCGGCAGTGCCCTGTTCGGCGACGGCGCCGGGGCGGTGGTCGCATTGGGTGAGCGCCGGGCGGAGAAGATGGGTGTCACCGGCCCTTCGGTGATCGACAGCGTCAGCCACCTCTACCCGGACTCGCTGCGCACCATGGGCTGGGACGTCGGTGCGTCGGGCCTGAAACTGGTTCTCTCGCCCGACGTTCCGGAGGTTGTCAGCCGGTACCTGCGCGACGACGTCACCGGGTTCCTCGGCCGCCATGACATGACGATCGGCGACATCGGAACCTGGGTCAGCCACCCGGGCGGCCCGAAGGTCATCGAGGCCATCCTGGAGAGCCTCGACCTGCCCGACGACGCCCTCGATGTCACCTGGCGTTCTTTGGCCGCGGTCGGGAACATGTCGTCGTCCTCGGTGCTGCACGTGCTGCGCGACACCATCGCCGAGAAGCCCCCCGCCGGGCCGGGCATCATGATGGCCATGGGGCCGGGGTTCTGCTCCGAACTGGTTCTGATGCAGTGGCCGTGAGCTGGTACACCCTGCTGATCGCCGCCGTCGCCGTCGAGCGGGTCGCAGAACTCGTTGTCTCCCAGCGCAACCTGGCCTGGAGTCGCTCCCAGGGCGGCGTCGAGTTCGGGGCGGGCCACTACCCGGCCATGGTGGCGTTGCACACCGGCCTGCTGGTCGGCTGCCTGGCCGAGGTCGATCTGCTGCACCGGCCGTTCCTGCCCTGGCTGGGCTGGCCGATGCTGGCGATCGTGCTTGCTGCGCAAGTACTTCGGTGGTGGTGCATCACCACGCTGGGCAAGCAGTGGAACACCCGCGTGGTGGTCATACCGGGTGCGCCGCGGATCACCGGCGGTCCCTATCGTGTTGTGCCGCACCCCAATTACGTCGCGGTCATCGCCGAAGGTGTCGCGCTGCCCCTGGTGCACACCGCGTGGATCACCGCTCTGGTGTTCACCGTGCTCAACGCGGCCCTGCTGGTCCGGCGCATCGGCACCGAGAACGACGCCCTGGCGAGTCTGACGTGATCGACCTGCTCGTCGCCGGGGGAGGACCGGGCGGACTGGCTACGGCAATCCACGCGGCCCGCGCCGGACTGGAGACCGTCGTCATCGACCGCCGCCCCGGGCCCATCGACAAGGCCTGCGGCGAAGGACTGATGCCGCACACCGTCAGGCAACTCGGCAACATCGGTGTCCCGTTGCACGGCAAGGCCTTCCGCGGCATCACCTACCTTGACGCCACCCACCGGGTCGAGGCCCACTTCCGGTCCGGATCGGGCATGGGAGTGCGCCGCACCGTCCTGTCCGAAGCGTTGTACGACGCCGCGGCCGCCGCGGGGGTGCGGATCGTCAAGGGTGAGATCGGCTCCGTCACCCAGAATGCGACCTCGGTGCGATGCGGGGACCTCCAAGCCCGCTACCTCGCCGCCGCCGACGGACTGCACTCGCCGATCCGCAGTGCGCTGGGACTGGACCTGCCCAGCCGGGGCCGCCGCCGGTGGGGTATCCGCCGGCACTACGACATCGCCCCGTGGAGCGACACCGTCGAGGTGTACTGGTCGCGCGATACCGAGGCCTACGTCACGCCGGTGGCCGACGACCGCGTGGGTGTGGCGATCCTGAAGTCCGAGCAGGGCAAGTTCGGCGACCATCTGCTCGAATTCCCCGCCCTGACAGCCCGACTCGACGGTGTGGCTCACGGTAAGGACCGCGCGGCGGGGCCGCTGCGCCAGCGGGTGCGGAGCCGGGCCGCCGGACGGGTGCTCCTCGTCGGCGATGCGGCCGGCTACGTCGATGCGCTCACCGGTGAGGGGATGGGTATCGCGTTCGGCGGTGCGGAACTGGCGGTCAAGTGCATCCTGGCCGGCACCCCGGGGGACTACGACCGTCAGTGGCGATCCATGTCGCGGCGCTACCGGGCCCTGACCGCCGGACTGTTGTACGCGGGCGGGATCCCGCCGGTGCGGCGGATGATCGTGCCTGCAGCCAGTGCGCTACCGAAGGCATTCGGCGGAATCGTCAATCTGTTGGCGTACTGATCCAGAATGGACCTATGACCGAGCGCGAGGACAGCGGCCCGGCCGGTGCAGAGGAAACGACAGGCCTCGCCGAGATGGAGATCTTCCACGGCGTCCCGCCAGAGCAGTTGCAGGTGATGGCCCGGTGCCTGCAACCGGTGTGCGCCGAGGCCGGCCAGGTGCTGATGCGCGAGGGGGAGGAGGCGGTCAGCTTCACCCTGATCCGGTCGGGCCGCGCCGAGGTCCGGCACAACGGCGAGGACGGCGAGGAGTTCGTCAGCGAGGTGCCGCCCGGGTCCATCGTCGGTGAGATCGCGCTGCTGCGCGGCACGCCGCGCACCGCCACCGTAACAGCACTCGAGCCGCTGACCGGCTTCACCGGCGATGAGACGGCGTTCGCCGCGATGCTCGATCTCGACGATGTCGGTGGCAGGCTGCTGCGTTTGGCGCGGCAGCGGCTGGCGGCGTTCGTCACCCCGGTCGAGGTGCGGCTCAAGGACGGCACGACACTGATGCTGCGCCCGGTGCTGCCGGGCGACGTCGAACGAACCGCCGATTCGTCGGTCCAGTTCTCCAGCGAGACGATCTACCGGCGGTTCATGTCCACCCGCGCTCCGAGTCCGACGCTGATGCACTACCTCTTCGAGGTCGACTACGTCGACCACTTCGTGTGGGTTCTGGTCGACGGTGTCGAGGGCCCGGCGGTCGCCGACACCCGGTTCGTCCGCGACGTCGACGACCCCACCGTGGCCGAGGTCGCGTTCATCGTGGCCGACGACTATCAGGGCCGCGGTATCGGGACGTTCCTCATGGAGGCCCTGATCATCGCCGCTCACGTGGCCGGAGTGCGGCGGTTCACCGCACGACTGCTGGCCGAGAACGCGCCCATGCGCGCCATCCTGGACCGGTACGGCGGTGAGTGGGAGCGTGACGAACCCGGCGTCGTCACAACGGTTTTCGACGTTCCCCGCAATTCCCAACTGCACATCGACCCGGCCATGTCGGCCGGGATCCGCGCGATGGCGCGGCAGGTGATGCGGGCCGTCAGTTAGCGCTGATCGTGCTGTCCCGCATGATCACGTCGGCGGCCGAGTGGATGACGTCGTCCTGCCCGAGGGGGGCGTCGGCGTTGAGTTGCAGAACGAACACCGCACCGTCCTTGGGGATGACGATGGTCTTCTGGGCGATGTAGCGCCGGACGTTGTCCCGTAGGTAGGAGCCCTGGAACGCCGTCGCGTCGAATCCGCCGACCGTGCTCTTCTTGAATTCGCCGTCCTGCTCGTAGCCCGGGAGGTTCTCGAGCACGCCCGGCGCGTACTCCAAAACCTTGGCGGCGTCGACGTTTCCGGTGAGCTTGGAGTAGATCGCGGTCATGAACGGCGGATCGGCGGGGTCCTTGGCCTTGTCGTAGATGATCGCCCCGTAGGCCCACTCGGGTTTGCGCGCGCCGGCGGCTTTCCAGTCCGGCGGCATCGCGAAATGGATGGTCGGGACTCCGGCTTCGCCCTTGGTGACCGGTGTTTCGACGATCTTGTTCTCGTTGACGTAGTCGTTGATGGTCTTGTGCGGTCCGGTGGGCTTGTCCGGGACCCCAAGGGCCGAAGCCGCACTGGAGGCCGATGCGGCGGGCTTGTTCTCGGTCGTGGTGCCGCAGCCGACCAACGTGACGCTCAGCGTCACCGCGCACAGACCCGCCGTCGTAACCGCCGACATCTTCTTCACCAACGGAATCGTACGCAATGGGTAAGTTGAGGGCATGCGTAAGGCACTCATCGGTACAGCATTGGCCACCGCCGCGGCGGCCGTCGTCGGCGGCAACTCCAGCCGGGACGGGGTACGGACCTGGTATCCGAACCTCCGCAAGCCCAGTTACGTTCCCCCGAACGTGGTTTTCCCGATCGCCTGGACCGCTCTCTACGCCGACATCGCCGTCACGTCGGCGGCTGCCATCGACAAGTTCCGCGCCGACGGGCAGAACGGCAAGGCCGCTGCCTACGCCGCTGCGCTGGGGACCAACCTGGTGCTGAACGCGGGCTGGAGCTGGGTGTTCTTCGGCAAGCGCAAACTCGGGCCATCGGTGCTGGCCGCCGGTGCGCTGGCAATCAGCAGCGCGGATCTGGCGCGCCGGGCGGGCCAGGCCGACGTCAAGCTGGGGGTCGCCCTGGCGCCCTACCCGCTGTGGTGCGGGTTCGCCACGGTCATGTCCGCTGACTTCTGGCGGCTGAACCGCTGATGTCGCCACGAGCACTGGCGGCCGTCCTGCTGGCCGTCCTGCTGGCCGGCTGCGGCTCGGCCTCCGCGCCGAGAGCCGACCTCGGCAAGATCTCGGCCGTCAAGGCCAGTTTCGGCCCCCAGTTCACCGTCACCGAGGTCCCGCCGACGGGAATCGACCCGAAATTCCTTTCCGGCCAACGCCTCCCGGAAGGCCTGCGCTTCGAGCCCGAGGGCTGTGCCACGTTCGCCACCGGCCAGCTGGTTCCGGAGGGGACCGAGGGCAACATGTCGGCACTGTCGGCCGAGGGCGAGGGCAACCGGTTCGTCGTCATCGCCGTCGAGACCAATGAGGCGGTGCCGGTCGTCGAACCCGGATCGGACTGCCAGAAGGTGTCTTTCGCCGGCGGTGCCATGCGCGGAACGGTCGAGGCTGTTGAGGTGCCGAAGATCGATGGCGCGAAGACCATCGGCGTGCACCGGGTGCTGCAGACCGTTGTCGACGGGAAGCCCCGCGCCGGCGAGATCTACAACTACTCCGCGCACTTCGGCAACTTCCAGGTGATCGTCGCGGCGAATCCACTTGTGGTGCCGGGCAAGCCCACCGCCCCGGTGAACACCCAGAAGGCCCGGGACCTCCTGATCGCCGGGGTCAACGCGATCCGGAACTAGCGGACGTCCCGTGGCCTGAACTGCACGCTGATCCGCGGGCCCTTCGGTACGGCCGTCTTGGGCACGGCATGCTCCCAGGTGCGCTGGCAGGACCCGCCCATCACCAGCAGGTCGCCGTGGTGCTGCGGCAGCCGCAGCGACGGCCCGCCCCCCCGCGGTCGCAGGCTGAA
>CAIOYU010000148.1 GCA_903862565.1 uncultured Actinomycetes bacterium
GAGGGCGGACACCGACTGTTCGGTGATTGCCATGTCGCTTTGTTCGGCGGCGGGATCGAACAAGGCGGCCGGGATGTCGCCGCGTCGCTCACTGATCTCTGCTGCGGTGATGCGGGTGCAGCTGGCGGTGCCGAGGTCGAAGCCTTGCTGGATCGCGGAGACCCGATCCAGGGCCGTTCCGTGCGTGGCGTCCACCGAGAGCAGTCCGAACGGGTTGAAGTCCGGCGGGCGGTCCCGGATGGCGATCGCCCCGGCGAGCACTTTGTCTAGTCCGTCGGTGGTGTTGATTGCGAACCGGGGGGAGTTGCCTTCAGCGACCCATCGCAGGTACACCCCGGCGAAGCAGTCGGCTTGCTGTTCGCTGATCAACAGAGGAGTGTCGTCGTCGCCGAGTCTGGCCTTCTGTTGCAGGGCGTGGCCGTATTCGTGGGCTAACACTCCGTTGATCGACATGTCGCCGAAGAACTTCCCGGCGGTCGGGAACAACCCGATGCGATCCCAGACGATGACGTCGGCGGTTCGGCAGTAGGCGGCGTTGGATTCGAACTCGCTGGGTTCAGCGCCACATACCTGCGGCCGGGATGCCCCAGGGTCGATGGAGACTAACTCCGAAACCTCCGAGAACTCACCGGGCAGCGGGGTGCGGTAGTTCTGCGTCCAGAATTCCTCGATGTCCTCGACAGCGAGGAGCGCTAACCGGTCGATGTCCCCGTCGTCGGTGTTCACGACACGTCCCACCGCCGACGGTGGTGTCATGCGGGGTCCGTTGGGGCCGTCGGTGACGGGCAACCCTGCTACCCGATTGGGGTCGTACCGCATCGAGACCGCCCGGCCGTCGAGGACGATCGGCTCGCTGGCGCACCCCGCAGCCAGGGCAAGGCAAGTCAGCAGAACACCCGATCGGTGCCACGGCCGCTTGTCGGTGTGGGGTCCCCCCATAGGGGCGAGCGTAGAACATGGCAGTGTGCCGGGGCTGCCGCATTACAACTGCGGTCTTTCACCGGCCGCGGTGCGGAGCCTGACCGGTTACGATCCGACAGTGGGGATGGCAACGGGGGAACGATTGGCCGGGTTCCGCATCGTCCGTCCGTTGGGCACCGGCGGGGTGGGCGAGATGAACCCGGTCGAACATCCGAGGCTCCCGCGCCAGGAAGTGCTGAAAGTGCTGTCCCCCGAGTTGTCCACTGCTGTCCGCCGCCAATATCCATCGAGCTGCCCAGATTGGACTGGTGGTAATCGGCCCATGTCTCGTGGAGCAAAATCCAAGGCAGAACGTCTAAACAACTGCAGCACTAGGGTGCTAATTCGGGTATCCGTCGCTGGATGCGGCTGTGAACATAACTGCGCCCAGGCCCCGCCCTCATGAACTAGCATCCGGTCATGGCGTTGGCCAACGGGGCGGAATTTGCGGGCTACAGGATCATCAGGCTGATCGGCGCGGGCGGAATGGGTGAGGTGTACCTCGCCGAGCACCCCCGGCTGCCGCGTCAGGACGCCCTCAAAATCCTGGCCAGGGATCTCAGCTCCGGTGAGTTCCGCGAGCGGTTCATCCGCGAGGCGGACCTAGCCGCGAAGCTGTTCCATCCCAGCATCGTCAGTGTGCACGACCGCGGTGACGACAACGGCCAGCTGTGGATAGCAATGGATTACGTTGATGGACCCGATGCGGCAAAGCTGTTGAGGCAGCGATATCCGGCCGGCATGCCAGTCGATGAACTCATCACCATCATCCAACCAGTCGCTTCCGCCCTGGATTATGCCCACCGCAACGGACTTCTACATCGCGATGTCAAGCCGGCGAACATCTTGCTGGCGGCTCCGGAAGAAGACGGTCAGCGGGTGTTCCTGGCCGACTTCGGAATCTCCCGACAACTCGGTGAAGTCAGCGGCCTGACAGCAACGAACCTCACCTTGGGAACTGTCGCCTACTGCGCGCCCGAACAGCTCATGGGTTCCCAGATCGACGGCCGCGCCGACCAATACGCGCTAGGTGCAACGGCGTTCCATCTCCTCACCGGATCCCAGCCTTACGAGGGAACTAATCCGGTCGCGGTCATCAGCAACCACCTCAACGCCACCATCCCGCGCATCTCCGATCGGCGCCCCGAGCTTGCGGCCTCGGACCCCGTGTTCGCCAAGGTTCTTGCGAAACAACCTGAGGACAGATTCAGTTCCTGCCGCGAGTTCGTTGCCGCATTGCGCCAAGCCATGCAACCGGCGGCCGACCGGGCTCCAGTGGGGCAGTCGTTAGCAGAGGCCGCAGCTGCGCCGACGATGGCGGCGGAAGTCTTTGCAGCTGCTCCAACTAACGCATCTCCCGCCCCGGACCGACCCACCCAGAGAGGCCCGCAACCCGCGCCCACCGCCTATCAAGACACTCGATCAGCACCGCCGAAAAGGTCGAAGACGCCGTTTTACATCGGCGGGGCCGTCGCGTTGACGCTGATCGCCCTCGGCGCGTTCATCTTTAGCCGACCGTCGGCACCGCAAAACTCCCCGGCAGAGTCCGCCGGGCGCAGTGTGGCGTCCAGGCCGGCTGATCCGAATAACACTCTGGTCATCGGTACAAAGTTTGATCAGCCGGGACTCGGCCTGCGCAACCCCGACGGCACCATGAGCGGATTCGACGTCGAAGTCGCCAGGTTCGTCGCCCAAGAACTCGGCTACAGCGAGGAACAGATCCTGTGGAAGGAGTCGCCCTCAAGTTTGCGCGAGGACCTGATTACCAGCGGGCAAGTCAACTACGTCGTCGCCAACTACACGATTACCGATAGACGCAAAGAGGAGGTCGAATTCGCTGGACCATACTTGGCCACTGGCCAAGGTCTGCTGGTACGCGCCAACACAACAGACGTTACCGGCCCCGATTCGCTGGAGAACAACAAGAAACTCTGTTCGGTTACCGGTTCGACCGCGGCGCAACGGATCCAGGACAGATACCCAGGTGTCGAACTCCAGGAGTACGACTCCTACCCGGCATGTATCGAAGCTCTAAGGAGCGGAGAGGTTGACGCTGTAACCACTGACCAAGCGATGCTGGCCGGATACGCCGCCCAGTCGCCGGGGGTCTTCAGGATTGCCGGCCCGGTGTTCTCCGAGGAGAGATACGGGATCGGGCTGAAGAAGGGCGACAGCGAATTGCGCGCCCAGATCAACGACGCATTGGCGAAGATGGAGCGAGAGGGTGCCTGGAAAGCCGCGTTCGACCGGAATCTCGGACTGGCCGGGATACCCACTCCCGCGCCACCTCCAATCGAACGCTAAAGACCAAAACACAACCGAGAGTGGTGATGGCGGTATCGGCGGCCGCACCGCCCCCACGCGGGGACCGGGAATCTGGTGTCCACGGCGGGGGGATGAACCACGGTCTGTCGGGTTCAACAATTGTCAGTCTGAGTGGCCCGAGTTTGTGGATACTACACATGTCAAATGGGAGGACGGGTAGGAAATTGCAGCCACGGGTTGGCACGATGTTCGGCAAATACAAATTAGTCAGTCTTGTGGGCGAGGGTGGCCAAGGTTCAGTTTATGAGGCATACGACACCGACAAGGGCCGAACTGTTGCGCTGAAAGTACTGGCCGAGCAGTATTCCCAAGACGCGCGGTTCCGTGAGCGTTTCAAGCGTGAGTCCAGGGCTGCCGCGAAACTGCAGGAGCCCCATGTAATACCGATCCATGACTGGGGCGAAATCGACGGAAACCTCTTCATTGACATGCGAATGGTTGACGGCGAGACGCTGCACCAGCTGTTACAGAAGGGACCAATGCAGACCGACCGCGCAGTTCATATCATTGCGCAAATTGCCTCTGCGCTCGACGCGGCCCATGCCCAAGGTTTGATCCACCGTGATATCAAGCCGCAAAACATCATTGTGACTTCGCAGGGTTTCGCATATCTACTTGACTTCGGCATAGCTGAGGCGCGGGGCGAAACAAGGCTCACGATGGCGGGCAGTCTCAACGGAACGTTTCAGTACATGGCACCTGAAAGATTCAGTGATCAGGACTCCGGCCCAGCGGTTGATATCTACTCATTGGCGTGTGTGCTTCATGAAAGCCTCACCGGCAAGCCTCCATTTGTAGCGACGAGTATCGAGGGGTTGATGCGCGCACATTTGACGACTCAGCCTCCCCAGCCAAGTCTGTTGAATTCCGTTTTAGGTCCCGCGTTCGACGCGGTGGTCGCGCGTGGCATGGCCAAAAATCCTGACGATCGTTACGGTAGCGCCGGCGCATTGGCGCGGGCCGCAGGCAGAGCGTTGCAAGGTGAAAGCCAACTGGAAACGGGGCCGTTTCCTCAGGTGTTGCCCACCGGCCCTCAGCCAACCTTGAGTGGGCCGGTTCTGCCATCTACTGGCCCTTACGTCTATGCCCAACCGAGCCGTGGCCAGCCGAGTTGGGTATTGCCCGTGGTGATCGCCGTAGCTGCTGCACTACTGCTCGGTGCTGCAGGGGTGGTGATCGGAATGCTGGCAAATTCGGATTCGACCCGGCAGGAGGGCGGCGTGGCGTCAAGCTACCCAGCGCCTACAAACATTCCTTCACCGACACCACGGGCGCCATCGCCAACGCGGGTTCCTGCAGAGTCGCTGCCCGCGAATGCGCGCATATGTCCTTCGGCCTACTCGGACAGAGAGTTCCCCAATTCGTATATCGGCACGAGCATGACGTCCTGCCCATTCGCAGAGCAGGTGCGCCGCGCCTACACCGAACAGTCGGTCCGCAACAGCATGGTGACTATCCAAGCGGTGAGTCCTGTTACCGGACGCAGGTATGTGATGGACTGCACCGGCAGCCGCATCGTGACGTGCACAGGTGGAAATGACGCCGTGGTCTACCTGTCCTAGCGGTCACCGTTCCCGCATGAACCAGCGGGGATGTCCACTAGGCGACTTGCGATCCAGTCAGCCAACGTCGTTAGTGCGGCCATGCCATCAGCGAATTCACCTGAATTAGGTTCGGCAGCGAGAGCGACCACGGCCTTACCGGAGGGCGTGGAAACGATGCCCATTTGCCGCACTAAATACGCACCCTCCGGTGAGGGCCCCCAGCCGCCCTTGAACCGAGTTTCTGGGACCTTCCCAATGCCCCACCGTTGGTCATCGCTGATCTGGCCCATCAGTGCAAAGATCGGCTCATTTCGACTCTCGCAGGCGGCGACCGAGAGGAATCGCACCTGCTCGGTAAGCGACCAGTTCGTCTGCCCGAACGCTGAGTACTCCGGTCGGATTTTTCGGGACTCGACAACGGTCTGGTCGCCGGTTTCACGCAGTACTGCCTGAACCTTTTGTGCTGCGGTTTGAGGGTCGCCGAGTCCCTGCCAAAGCGCTTCCGCGGCGGTGTTATCCGATTTCGTGATCGCGGCGATCATCTCAGGGCTTGCTTCGCTGGCCTCCGAGTTGCGCAGAGTCGCTAATGCGAGAGGCACCTTAATAGTCGACCATGCTGGTCCGATACCCCACTCTCCGAATACAAGCGGATCTTCGCCCAGGCCAACGGCGCCGATGGCTATGCCCACGTCAGCGTTCAGTGTGGGTAGGAGCTTCCCGAAATCATCGAAAAGCTGCATGTACCTACTGGGCGGCACTTGGGTCCGCGTTTTGATCGTCTCCGGCGGTGCGGCTTCGGAGCGGTTGGGCGCGGGGGACGAGGAATCTGATCGTTGTGCGACATAGCGCCCAATCGCGAGGCCTCCTGTCA
>CAIOYU010000149.1 GCA_903862565.1 uncultured Actinomycetes bacterium
ATGACCGCGTCATCAGTGAACAGGTCATCGAGGTCCTCGAAACGGCCGCTGTCGACGGCGGTGGAATACGCGGCTAACAGCTGTTGGATTTCCAGCCGGTCAGAGATCTCCTGGAGGTTAAGCATGTTCAGGCCGGCCCCATCTCGATCATCACCTTGCCGCACTCCTTGCTACCGGCGAGAACCTCGAGCGCCGCGTCGATCTCGCCGAGTGGAAAACGGTCGGTGATCAATGCTGAGAGGTCGCGGCGCTGCAGTAGGTCGATGGCATCGCTGAAGCGTTCCGGGTAGGCGATCGAGCCACGGATGACGAGTTCCTTCATGAGCACGCTCAGGAAGTTCACCGGTACGGGGGTGTAATGCAAGGCAACGACGCTGATGTGCGCGCCGGCGCCACCGCGGTCGATGATGTCAGTGAGAACCTTCGGCGACCCGGATGCCTCGATGAATCCGCTTGTCGCGGCGGAGTGCCCGAACATCAGCGGTGCGGTACCGTGAACGCGCTCGAGTTCACGCCATACCTTCTGGGTGGCCGGGTCGATCGTCTCCGAGGCGCCGAGTTGGGCCGCGAGTCGCCTTCGGGTCTCGGATAGGTCGACTGCCACGATATCGGTCAGTCCTCGATCGGCCAGACTTGCGATCGCCGCCAGACCGATTGGCCCGCAGCCGAATACCGCGACCTTGTCGTGGACTCCGACGTGCAGTTGTTCGGCGGCATGCATACCGACGGCAACCGGTTCGGCC
The DNA here is from genome assembly GCA_903862565.1 of uncultured Actinomycetes bacterium. Classification (GTDB taxonomy): domain Bacteria; phylum Actinomycetota; class Actinomycetes; order Mycobacteriales; family Mycobacteriaceae; genus Mycobacterium. Next base: position 744 of record CAIOYU010000149.1, read on the forward strand.
AATGCCGCAATGGTGAGCGGCATATCGTCGGGGATCGGGAACAGCCGCCCGCCCTTGGCCGCATTGCGCACGAAGACCTCGTTGGCCAGCCCGCCTTCGTTGGACCCGCTGCCGATCTCCTCGGCCGGATGCACGACCACCCGCTGACCCGGCACCACATCGGTGACCTCGGCACCCACGGTTTTCACGATGCCGGCCAGTTCGTGGCCGAGTGGCATCGGCTCACCACTCGGCCCGGCGAGGCCGCCGAGTTTGATGTAGCTCAGATCGCTGCCGCAGATGCCGCAGGCGCGAACCTCGACGATCGCGTCCCGCGGGCCGCACTCGGGCAGGTGAACATTGTCGAGGCTGACCTGCCCCGGGGCGTGGATGCGAACCTGGTCGACAGCAGTCATGGGTCCTCTTTCAGATAATGGTGAAGTGGCCGTGCTGGGCGATTCGCGCTTCGATGCTGTGCGCGGTGGTGCGCACTTTCGCTCCGAGCTCGCGAATAGCACCGCTGGACATGGTGGTGAAGACCGCTGCGGTGACCGACATGATCACCGCGCCGTCGCTATCGGTGATGGGCGCGGAGATGGTGGCAATGCTGTGGCCTGCGGTGTCGCTCATCTCGTCGGGCAGTACGTCGATCGTTGTGAGATCGGCGAATGCTCGCGCCAATTGGGTTGTGATCATGTCGATTTCGCCATCGCCGCTGAGTGCCCGCAGGGCCGTGTAGACGCGGACGTACTCCCTTGTGAGCCGTTCGACGACGTAACCGCGTTGCCGGATCTCCTTCAGGACGGCTGTCATTCTCCGTCGTAGTCCGGGATCCGGTTGGCCAATGGCTTCCAGCCAAGCCTTCTGCGTCTCTGCGCTTGAGCCCGCGATGTATTCTCGGCCGAATGGCGCCACAAGTGGCGTACGTAGGCCGGCGCTGATCCTCGGCCCGGTCAGGCACTCGCCGACGGTCTCGACGATCACCAACGTCCGACCCTCCCGGCGGGTCAGCGATACCTGCGTGCCGGCATCTGCGGCCAAGGCCTGGAGTTCGCCGCGATACATCAGGGACTTTGCAGGTTTGGTCAGGCTCGCCATCGCCGGACCCCACGCGTACGCCGCACTGGCCGGATCGCGGGTGACCCAGTCGTGAGCGGTGAGAGTGGTCAAGATGGCGTGCCCGGTGGCGCGACTGATGTTCAAGCTGCGGCAGATCTCGGCCAGCGTGAACTGTCGGGCCGGCTCGCTGCCGAGGAGTTCGATCACTGCGATGACCCGCTCAGTAGGCGGTGACGGCGCTTGACTCTGCGGCCGCTCGAGGCTTACTTTCGGTGTCACAATATCGAACGGTATGTCGAACTATCGACATATGCAAGAGGGTGGAGCTGCGGTATGAGTTCATCGGCCGAGGCCATCGATCTCGACGATCTCACCTCGCCCCGCCTGACGGATGTGCAGCGCCAGGTTCTTGAATTCACCGAATCGCGGCCGGTCACGCTCGATATCGACCAGATGATCGACGAGGCCATCGCCGGTGCTGGGTCCGATGATCTCGGCTATACGGCCGACTTCGCGGCGCGTCTCGCCGCCTATGTGGGGGCGGTCGAAGCCGATGCGGGTCTGACCCAGCTGGGTCGCAGCACTCTGCGGTCACGCGTTGTTCGGCTGTTACGCAATCGGATCTCGCTGGCCGACTTGATCCGCCGCTACCCGGAGATCGAGTCGATCGAGATCGAGAAGCCCATCATCGTGGTGGGTATGCCGCGAACGGGCACCACGCACCTGGTGAATCTGCTGGCGGCCGACCGGCGTCGTCGGGCGCTGCCGTACTGGGAGAGCCAGGAGCCCATTCCGGCCCGTGGGCGCGGACCCGATGTGTTCGGGGTCGATCCGCGCTACGCCCGCGCGAAGGCCGAACACGATGCGATGATGGCGAACGCCCCACTCGTGGCCGCCATGCACGACCAGTTCCCCGAGGCGATCGAGGAGGAGGTCGAGATCCTCGACCTCGACTTTGCCAGTTACATCCTGGAGTGGCTTGCCCGCGTGCCGAGCTGGCGCGACACCTACCTGGCACTCGACCAGACCCAGCACTACGCCTACATGAAGAAAGTGTTGCAGGCGCTGACCTTCTTCCGGGGTCCGCAGACCTGGGTGTTGAAGTCCCCCCAGCATTCCGAGCAGCTCGGGCCCCTGATGGCTACCTTCCCCGACGCCACCGTCGCATTCACCCATCGCGATCCGGTCGCCGTCATCCAGTCGACCATCACGATGATGGCCTATGCCGATCGTCTGCGTCGCACCAGCATCGATCCCGAATGGCTGGTCGACTACTGGACCGACCGGGTGCACCGACTGCTCAGTGCAGGGGTTCGCGATCGGGAGCTGGTGCCCGTCGAGCGCAGTATCGACATCAGTTTCCATCAACTCAACGGCAACGAGATCAGCGTCCTCGAATCGCTGTACGACCGGGCCGGCGTCGAGTTGACTCCCGGGGTGCGCAAGAGCTTCGAACGGTATCTCGGTAGTAATCCACGAGGTAAACACGGCAGCATCCGATATGACCTGCAACGGCATTTCGGCGTGGCGCCCGAGGACGTGCGGTCCCGATTCGATTTCTACTTCGACCGGTTCGATGTCCGGCCCGAAGTCAGCAGCCGG
>CAIOYU010000150.1 GCA_903862565.1 uncultured Actinomycetes bacterium
CCTGCACTCGATTACGCTCGCCGCCGGCGGCCTGGTGGTCGCCGCACCCGCCGTCGCGCTGCTCGGGGTCTCCGGCATCATGCCGCTGACCTTCACCTCCAACGATGTCGTGGTCGCCGGGGCGACCGTGTCGTGGGCGGTGCCGGTTCTGGTCCTGGGCGTCGTCGCGACCGCACTGGCCTACACGCTGGGGATCAGCGGCGTCGCCCGACTGCGCCCTAGCTTCGCGTCCCTGGTCGGCCTAGGCGAGGTGTTGTGTGCCGTCCTGGCCGCGTGGGTGCTGCTCGGCGAGGAGATCACAACCACCCAGGCGATCGGCGGGGCCGTCGTACTCGTGGGTCTGACGCTGGCGCGTCCGGGGCAACGCACCGAAGCCGGGTTCGGGGACGACGGATTCGGGGACACCGAGCTCAACGCGTCAGAATGGCCGGATGCCGGCGCCTTGGAGCGGTTCGCCGCAGTAACCCCGACCCCTTCCCATCGGTAACATCGGAGTGTGCAGCTAATGTCCTATCGCGTTGGAGCCGCCGTAGCGGCTGTTGGAACAATCTTTCCGTCCCTACTGGCGAGCCCGATCGCGAACGCCGAGGGGTGCAACGATGTCGAGGTCGTCTTCGCGCGAGGCACCAAAGAAGCACCTGGCGTCGGACGCGTCGGGGAGGCCTTCATCAACGATTTGGTCGGCATGGTGGGCAACCGCAGCGTCGGTGTCTATGCCGTGAACTACCCGGCCAGCTACGACTTCCTGGCCGCCGCCAACGGCGCCAATGATGCCAGCGCCTACATCCAGAACATCGTCAACAACTGCCCCGACACGAGGATCGTCCTGGGCGGTTACTCGCAGGGCGCGGCGGTTGTGGATGTCGTCACATCGGTGCCGGTCCCGGGGATCGGATTCACCAACCCACTGCCGCCCGCCGCCGCCGACCACATCGCCGCGGTGGCCGTGTTCGGCAACCCGTCCACCAAGATCGGGCTGCCGCTGACGTCAAGCCCGGTGTTCGGATCCCGGGCCATCGACCTGTGTAATCCGGGGGATCCGATCTGTTCGGACGGCAGCGACGTGCCCGCGCACCGAAATTATGGCCCGGACGGAAGCGCCTGGCAGGCGGCCTCCTTCGTGGCGAACCGGCTCTGACTGCACGGTTTCGCTCCCCGGTTCGAGTTGTGTGACTATGGAAAGCATGCGTATTACCTCGGGGGTTTTCGCGTGTCTTCTGACGTCCGCCAGCACGCTGCTCGGCATGTCCGCGGCCACGGCCCACGCCGCCCCATGCCCTGATCTGGAGTTGGTGTTCGCCCGCGGAACCAGCGAGCCGGACGGGATCGGCCGGGTCGGCCAAGCACTGGCCGATCAGCTTCAGGCGGGCCTCGGCGGTCGGACTCTCGGAACCTACGGGGTCAACTACCCCGCGAGCTACGACTTCCTGGCAGCTGCCGACGGCGCCGCCGATGCGACCAACCGGATCACGAAGATGGCGGACCGTTGCCCGTCGACCCGGTTCATTCTCGGCGGCTACTCACAGGGCGCCGCGGTGGTCGACATGCTGATGGGCATCCCGCCGCTGGGAAACAAGGTCGGCGACGTCGGCTCGGCGCCGCCGCTGCCGACCAGCCTGGCAGACCGGGTCGTGGCGTTCACTGCGTTCGGGAACCCGTCGACCAAGTTCGGCCTGCCAGTCTCCGCCGCGGTCGTTCCGTTCGCGGGCAAGGGAATTGATCTGTGCGCCGACGGCGACCCGATCTGTTCGCAGGGCCGTAATCCGTTCGCGCACACCAGCTACGAGAAGAGCGATCTGGTCGGCCAGGCAGCTGGCTTCGTGTCGGGACTCTTGTAGGAGTGCTGCATCCGGTGCGGTTGACGGCTTCGGCGCTGAGTGCCGCGATCGCACTCACCTGCGCGCCCGGCGTTCAGTCAGCCCACGCCGTTTCCTGTCCGCAGGTTGAGGTCGTGTTCGCCCGAGGCCGCGTCGAACCCCCGGGCACCGGCCGCATCGGTGAGGCGTTCATTGATGCCGTGCGTGCGAGGACTTCCAAGAATGTGGGCTACTACGCGGTCGACTATCCCGCCGACACCGAAGTCGTGCAGGGCGCCAACGACATGAGCCGCCACATCCAGTACATGGCCGCGAACTGCCCCAACACCCGCCTGGTCCTGGGCGGTTATTCACTCGGAGCCGCGGTGACCGACGTCGTGCTGGCCGTCCCCGCGCCGATCTTCGGCTACGACAACCCACTGCCGCTGGGCATGAACAACCGGATCGCCGCAGTTGCGTTGTTCGGCAACGGAACCCGCAAGGTCCTGGGTCCGGTCTCCGAAATCAGCCCCCTCTACGGGAACAAGACCATCGACCTCTGCACTGCCGCAGACCCGATCTGCAACACCAACTTGGATCCGAATACCTGGGTCGACAACTGGCCGGCGCACCAGTACGAGGCCTACGTCGATTCGGGCCTCGTCGACAAGGCGGCGGCCTTCGTCGCCGCCCGGCTTTAACCCGGTTCAGTCCAGGTTTCGTAGGTCGCGCGTGACCGCGATGCGCGCGGCCAATTCATCATCAGGTGGATAGTCGACGCCGACGAGGGTCAAGCCCCGCGCCGGGGCAGCGGCGAAGTCGCTGGACCGATGGGTGGCGGTCAACAACGTCCCACACCAATCGGGGTGCCGCCTGCCTTCACCCACCGCCAGCAGAGCGCCCACCAGGGATCGCACCATCGACCAGCAGAACGCGTCAGCGCTGACATACGCGGTCAGCAGGTCGCCGTCGCGGGACCACTCCAGGCGCTGAAGCTCCCGGATGGTGGTGGCACCCGGGCGCTGCCGACAGAATGCCGCGAAATCATGCAGCCCCAACAGGATCCGAGATGCCGCAGCCATCGCGTCGATATCCAGCGGACGCGGCCACGGGGTCACGAACCGGGACTGTTCCGGCTCCGCACCGTGCAGCGCCGTCGACAGCCGGTAGGCGTAGTGCCGCCGTAGAGCCGAGAAGCGGGCATCGAAACCCTCTGGAGCCCTGACGATCTGGCGGACCCTGACGTCCTCGGGGAGAAGCCTGGCAAGCCTGCGGATCAGCGGCGCGAACTCCGGTTCACCGATCCGAGGCCGCCGGGGGTACGCATGGCCGACCGCATCCGCGGGTACATCGACATGAGCAACCTGCCCCGACGCGTGAACGCCGGAATCGGTGCGGCCGGCAGCGACAAGTCGCAACGGCGAGCGGAAGACCGTCGACAGGGCATCAGTGATGGCGCCCGCGACGGTGCGCTGCCCGTCCTGCACCGCCCAGCCGGAGAAATCCGTTCCGTCGTAAGCGATGTCGAGCCGAAGTCGAACCGGCAGCAGCCGGACCGGACCCTGAGCCGGCCCCGCCGCCTCAGGACTCGTCAGACTCGGCCTGCTCCTGAACCTGCGCCTCGGCGGTCTGAGCGTCGGCGATCGCGCCGTCCTCGGCCCCGACCTCGGCCACCGACTCCTCGACCACCGGCTCGTCAACCACCGGCTCGACGACGGGCGCGGCCACGGTTGCGGCCGCCTTCTGCGCGGAGGACGCTGCGCGGCGCGCGCGGTTGGCCTCGGAGGTGACGGTCTTCTCCCGCACCAACTCGATGACCGCCATCGGGGCGTTGTCGCCCTTGCGTGCCTCGACCTTGATGATTCGGGTGTATCCGCCCTCGCGGTCGGCGAAGAACGGACCGATCTCGGCGAACAGCACGTGCACGACGTCCTTGTCGCGGATCTTCTTCATCACCTCACGCCGGTTGTGCAGCGTGCCCTTCTTGGCATGGGTGATCAGCTTCTCGGCGTACGGCCGCAACGCCCGAGCCTTGGGCTCGGTGGTCTTGATCCGGCCGTGCTCGAAGAGCGAGGTGGCCAGGTTGGCCAGCAGCGCCTTCTGGTGTGAGGACGAACCGCCGAGACGAGGACCCTTGGTGGGCTTTGGCATTGCGACTATCTCCTAAATGGGGCCGGCCCCCGTATCAGGTAGGACCGGGACGATGTGGTTGTGAAGCTGGTGGGGGCTTTAGAGCTGTTCGGTTTCGGCGTAGTCCGCGTCGTTGTCAGCCTCATACGACGAGTCATAGGCGGCGTCCCCGGTCCAGGTACCGGTGGCGACGTCGTAACCCGCGACCTCAGAGGGATCGAAGGTGGCCGGCGAATCCTTGAGCGACAGGCCCAACTGGTGGAGCTTGATCTTGACCTCGTCGATGGACTTCTGCCCGAAGTTGCGGATGTCGAGCAGGTCGGACTCGGTGCGGGCGACCAACTCGCCCACGGTGTGCACGCCTTCACGCTTGAGGCAGTTGTAGGAGCGCACTGTCAGGTCGAGGTCGTCGATCGGCAGCGCGAACGCCGCGACGTGGTCGGCTTCCTGCGGGGAGGGGCCGATCTCGATGCCCTCTGCCTCGACATTGAGTTCCCTTGCCAGACCGAACAATTCGACCAGCGTCTTGCCAGCCGACGCCAGCGCGTCGCGCGGGCTGATGGAGTTCTTGGTCTCGACGTCGAGGATCAGCTTGTCGAAGTCGGTGCGCTGCTCGACGCGGGTCGCCTCGACCTTGTAGGTCACCTTGAGCACCGGCGAGTAGATGGAATCGACCGGAATGCGGCCGATTTCAGCACCGGAGGCCTTGTTCTGGACGGCTGGGACGTAACCGCGGCCGCGCTCGACGACCAGTTCGACCTCAAGCTTGCCCTTGTCGTTCAGGGTCGCGATGTGCATGTCGGGGTTGTGCACGTTGACCCCGGCCGGCGGCACGATGTCACCTGCGGTGACGGCGCCCGGGCCCTGCTTGCGCAGGTACATGGTGACCGGCTCGTCCTCGTCGGAGGACACGACCAGGCTCTTGAGGTTCAGGATGATATCGGTGACATCCTCCTTCACCCCGGGAACGGTGGTGAACTCGTGCAGCACGCCGTCGATGCGGATGCTCGTCACGGCCGCACCGGGGATCGACGACAGCAGTGTGCGGCGAAGTGAATTGCCAAGGGTGTAACCGAAACCCGGCTCCAGCGGTTCGATGATGAACTGTGAACGGTTCTCGGCGATGACCTCTTCGCTGAGTGTGGGTCGCTGCGAAATCAGCATGGTGTGTGTTCCTTTCGACGCCCGCTATTTGACGCCTGCTGGGGGTACTCGGGGGGCTCGCCCCCCGAGTGTGGGATTACTTGGAGTAGAACTCGACGATCAGCTGCTCGGTGAGTGGAACGGCGATCTGAGCGCGCTCGGGCAACTGGTGGATCAGGATGCGCTGACGCTCGCCGACCACCTGCAGCCACGACGGGATCGGGCGATCCCCGGAAACCTCACGTGCGATCTGGAACGGCACGGTGTTGATCGACTTGTCACGAACATCGACGATGTCGTACTGCGACACCCGGTAGCTCGGGACGTTGACCTTCACGCCGTTGACGGTGAAATGGCCGTGGCTGACCAACTGCCGGGCCATCCGTCGAGTCCGGGCAAGACCGGCCCGGTAGACGACGTTGTCCAGCCGGCTCTCCAGGATGCGCAGCAGGTTCTCGCCGGTCTTGCCGGACTGGCGATTGGCTTCTTCGTAGTAGCGGCGGAACTGCTTCTCCATGACGCCGTAGGTGAAGCGGGCCTTCTGCTTCTCCTGCAGCTGGGTGCGGTATTCGCTCTCCTTGATCCGCGCCCGGCCATGCTGGCCAGGCGGGTAGGGGCGCTTCTCAAAAGACTGGTCGCCTCCGACGAGGTCGACGCCGAGGCGGCGCGACTTGCGGGTGGCAGGTCCGGTATAACGAGCCATTTCGTGTGTTTCCCTTACCTGCTAGACCCGGCGCCGCTTGGGCGGACGGCAGCCGTTGTGCGGCTGTGGGGTGACATCGGAGATTGCGCCCACCTCGAGGCCGGCGGCCTGCAGTGAACGGATCGCGGTCTCGCGGCCCGATCCCGGACCCTTGACGAACACGTCGACCTTCTTGACGCCGTGCTCCTGCGCCTTGCGGGCGGCGTTCTCGGCGGCGAGCTGGGCAGCGAACGGCGTCGACTTGCGCGAGCCCTTGAACCCGACGTGGCCCGAAGACGCCCAGGCGATCACGTTGCCCTGCGGATCGGTGATCGACACGATCGTGTTGTTGAAGGTGCTCTTGATGTGCGCGGCGCCGTGCGGGACGTTCTTCTTTTCCTTGCGGCGGGTCTTCTGACCCTTCTTGGCGCCGGTCGCGGCCTTCTTCGGAGGTGCCATGTTTACTTAGCCTTC
>CAIOYU010000151.1 GCA_903862565.1 uncultured Actinomycetes bacterium
CCCGTCTGCGAGCCGGAAGGTGGTGCTCTGCCCGGGGTCCACGTAGCGGCCCGCGTACTCCTGCAACTGGTTGGCCGCCATTTCGATCGTGTCCGCATCGGCGGGAGCCAGCAGCGAGCGCATCAGGCCGACCCTCCCGGAAAGCCCCGCCAGCCCGGGATAGTGGGACAGCGCGGCATCCAGGGCGGCCAGTGCCGTCGGGGCGCCGGGCTGGGCGTTGAGGAGCACGACGAACGCGAACCGGAGTTCGGGAACCGCGAGAAGGACGGCATGCTGGCCTGAGGTGTCGCCGTTGTGGGAGATGACCCGCAGGCCGTCGACCTCCTCGACGAACCAGCTGCGGCCCATGTGCAGGCCCAGCCCGGGAACGGCCACCGCCGGTTCCTGCATCGCCTGCAGGGATGCCGGCCTCAGTGGCGGACCCACCGACTCCCCGAGGTGCAGGCGCGCGTACCGCAGGACATCTCTAGTGGTCGACCAGATTCCGCCGGCCGGGTCGACGCAGCGCGGCAACCACACCGGGGTCTGCACCACGACGGCGTCCTGGCCGTTCACCGGCATCGCGGTGTGCCCGTCGGCGTAACGCCGGTCGAGCACCCCGGCCCGGTCGAGCATCGTGTCCCGCACCCCTAGCGGCTTGAACAGCAGGCGCTGAAGCGCGGTGTGGAACGTCGCTCCGGTGGTGACCTCGATCAACCGGCCCAACAGCTGGAAGGCGGAGTTGCTGTAGGAGAAATGCTCGCCGCACGGGAAGAGTTGCGGCTGGCCGGGCAGCCGCAGCTCGACGAACCGGGCCAGGGCGTCGTCGTCGTCCCCGTCGTCGAACACCTCGTCGCTGAACCAGCCGGCGGTGTGCTCGAGCAGATTGGTCACGGTCACGGTGGCCGCGGTCGCGTCATCGGACAGCCTCAGGTCGGGCAGATAGCGGCGCACCGGGGCGTCGAGGTCCAGGGCGTTGTCCTCGACCAGCCGCCAGATGGCCGTCGCGGTGTAGGTCTTGGTCACCGACGCGATCTGGAACAGGGTCTCGGGGGTGACGGGCCGCAGGGATGCCAGGCTCGCCGCCCCGAAAGTGGCGTGCTCTTCCCGGCCGTCGGCCAGTATCCCCAGCGCCGCACCGGGGATGCGGGCTTCGCGCATGGCCGCCAGGAGTGTCTCGGCGACGGCACGGAATCCCGTGGAGTGTTCCCCCATCAGGTGCTGATATCGGCGGCGAACACGCCGATCCCACGTCGCGCCGCCATCCGGGCCATCAGCGGCAGCGACGAATCCGCCGAGCCCGCCGGGACGATCCGCGGGTTGACCAGGTGCACGAAACGACCGCCCAGCAGAACGTCGGCCTCGCCGGCGGCCAGGACGTTCTTCACCCAGTTGGTCTTCCCATGGGCCAGCATGATCGCCACGGTGGTGCCCTTGCGGTAGGCCGAGACGGCTGTTTCGTACGGCTTGCCCGACGTGCGGCCCCGGTGCCGCAGGACCGTGATGCCGGGGGTGAATTTCGCGATCGGCACCGCAATCGGGTTGATGTACTTGATCTGGAAGTTCTCGAACCACACCGGGAATTTCATGGGGACGCCGGGAGCGTTGTTGGGGTGATCGTGTGCCCGCATGGCGCCATTCTCCGCGTCTACTCTGCGTACAGATCGCCTTTTTGCGTCGATTCGCGATCTGGACGCAGAGTAGGTGGGGGTCAGGCCGAGCCGCGGCGTACCAGCGAAAGAACCACCGCGGCCGTCGCGAACAGCCCCGACATGGTCCGGTTGAGCACCATCTGCTGGCGCGGGGTGCGCAGCCAGCCCAGCAGGCGCGCCGCCATCCCGGTGTAGGCCCCCATCACCAGAACGTCGACCACCACCATCGTCACGCCGATGGTGAGGTATTGCGGCAGCAGCGGATCGGTGGGCACCACGAACTGGGGCAGCACCGCCAGGAGGAACACCATCCCCTTGGGGTTGGTCAGGTTGACCAGTATTCCGCGGGCCAGGAGCGCCAGCCGTCCGCCCTCGGGGTCGGCGCTGACGGCGTCGCTCAGATCGGTGCTGGTGGTTCGCCACTGCCGTACCGCCAGATAGACCAGGTACGCGACGCCGACCCACTTGATCACCGTGAACACCAGCATCGACCTTGCCACCGCGGCACCGAGCCCGACGGCCACGATCGCCAACTGGGTCATCAGTCCGATCTGCAGGCCCGCGACGCTCCACCAGCCGCGGCGCAGCCCGTGGGTCAGGCCCGTGGCCATCGACTGGATGGCGCCGGCGCCGGGGGAGACGCTGATCGCGATCGCGGCGCCCACAAAGGCAAGCCAGAGGTCCAAGCGCACGAAACGCAGTATGCCGTGAAAAGGATTTTCGTATCGGCGGCCCGATCGGCGACAATTGAGCCGATGACCAGCTTCGCGATGTCCCGGATCGACCTGCGTGGACGCACACTGACCGCCGCCGAGTTGCGGACCGCGCTGCCCCGAGGCGGTGTGGACGTCGACGCGGTGGTGCCCACAGTCCGCCCGATCGTCGACGACGTCGCCGCCCGCGGCGCCGTCGCGGCACTGGAGTACGGCGCAAAATTCGACGGCGTCAGCCCCGCCGCCGTCCGCGTGCCGGTGGCCGAGTTGGAGGCCGCACTGGTCGAGTTGGATCCCGAGATCCGCGCCGCCCTCGAGGTGGCGATCGACCGGACTCGCGCCGTGCATGCCGACCAGCGCCGCACCGACACCACCACGTTGTTCGACTCCGGCGCGGCCGTCACCGAACGGTGGGTTCCGGTTGAGCGCGTCGGCCTCTACGTGCCGGGTGGCACGGCGGTCTACCCGTCGAGCGTGGTCATGAACGTGGTGCCCGCCCAGGCCGCCGGGGTGGAGTCACTGGTGGTGGCAAGCCCGCCGCAGGCCGCGTTCGGCGGTCTTCCGCACCCGACCATCCTGGCCGCCGCACGCCTGCTCGGTGTCGGCGAGGTCTGGGCCGTCGGTGGTGCGCAGGCGGTGGCGCTGCTGGCCTTCGGCGGAGCCGACACCGACGGATCCGAGCTGGCTCCGGTCGACATGATCACCGGTCCCGGCAACATCTATGTGACGGCGGCCAAACGGATTTGCCGTTCGCAGGTGGGTATCGACGCGGAGGCTGGGCCCACCGAGATCGCGATCCTGGCCGATGGCACCGCCGACCCGGTTCACGTGGCCGCGGATCTGATCAGTCAGGCCGAGCACGACGTGATGGCGGCCAGTGTCCTGGTCACCGACAGCACCGAATTGGCTGCTGCCACCGACGCCGAACTGGCCAAACAGTTGACCACGACCAAACACCGGGACAGGGTGACCGCCGCACTGACCGGGTCGCAGTCGGGCATCGTCCTGGTCGACGATATCGACACCGGAATCCGCGTGGTCAACGCCTACGCCGCCGAGCACCTGGAGATCCAGACCGCTGACGCCGCCGGGGTGGCGCGGCGAATCCGTGCTGCGGGAGCGATTTTCGTGGGCCCGTGGTCGCCGGTGAGCCTGGGTGACTACTGCGCCGGCTCCAACCACGTCCTGCCGACCGCAGGCTGCGCGCGGCACTCCAGCGGTTTGTCGGTGCAGACCTTTCTGCGCGGTATCCACGTCGTCGACTACACCGAGGCGGCGCTCAAGGACGTCGCGGGCTATGTGATCACCCTCGCCAACGCCGAGGATCTGCCCGCTCACGGTGAGGCGGTTCGCCGGAGGTTCGAGCCGTGATGTCCACGATGAGCGCTTGCGCGAAGAGCGAGGACGCCGCGATGAGCTGCTCAACGAGCGGGAAGCCATGATCGTTGGCGGACAGGTGGGGCTCGACGACCTGCCGTTGCGGGAGAACCTGCGCGGCAAGACCGCTTACGGCGCACCGCAACTCGACGTCGCGGTGCGGCTGAACACCAACGAGAACCCACACCCGCCGAGTCGCGCCCTGGTGGACGACGTCGCCGAGTCGGTGCGGTCCGCGGCCACCGAGTTGCACCGCTACCCCGATCGCGACGCCGTCGACCTCAGGCGTGATCTTGCGGCCTACGTCAGTTCCCGGACCGGCGTTCGGGTGGGTGTCGACAACGTCTGGGCGGCAAACGGATCCAATGAGATTCTGCAGCAGTTGTTGCAGGCTTTCGGTGGGCCGGGGCGCAGCGCGATCGGTTTCGTGCCGTCCTATTCGATGCACCCGATCATCTCCGACGGCACCCAGACCCGCTGGATCGAGGTCCAGCGTGCAGACGACTTCGGACTCGACGTCGACCGGGCGGTAGCGGCGGTCCAACGCGACAAGCCCGACGTCGTGTTCGTCACCAGCCCGAACAACCCCACCGGACAGAGCATTCCGCTGACCGACCTGCGCCGCCTGCTCGACGCCATGACCGGCGGGGTGCTGGTCGTCGACGAGGCCTACGGTGAATTCTCCAGTCAGCCCAGTGCCGTTGAGCTGATCGACGAGTATCCGGCGCAGGTGATCGTCAGTCGCACGATGAGCAAGGCCTTCGCCTTCGCCGGCGGCCGCCTGGGTTACCTCGTTGCCGCACCGGCGGTCATCGAGGCCGTGCTGCTTGTTCGACTGCCCTATCACCTGTCGGTCCTGACCCAGGTGGCCGCGCGCGCTGCGTTGCGCCACGCCGATGAAACCCTGGCCGGCGTCGCCGCCCTGGCCGCTGAACGTGACCGGGTCAGCGACGCCCTGCAGCGCATGGGATTCCGCGTCATCCCCAGCGACGCCAACTTCGTGCTGTTCGGCGACTTCGCCGACGCCGCGGCGGCCTGGCGGCGCTATCTTGACGACGGGGTCCTGATCCGTGACGTGGGCATCCCCGGATACCTGCGGGTCACCATCGGCCTGGCCGACGAGAACGACGCCTTCCTGGCCGCCAGCCAACGACTGGCCGCGACCGAACTCGCCCAGCCACTAGGAGCCCAATGAGTGACGCCGATACAACTGCCGAGTCGATGCGCTCCTGCCCGCCGGCCACCCGGCGTGCCCGGGTCGAACGCAAGACCCGCGAGTCCGACATCGTCGTCGACCTGGATCTCGACGGCAGCGGCGTGGTTTCCGTCGACACCGGTGTGCCGTTCTTCGACCACATGCTCACCGCGCTGGGCACCCACGCGAGCTTCGACCTGACCGTGACCGCACGCGGTGACGTCGAGATCGAGGGCCACCACACCGTCGAGGACACCGCCATCGTGCTGGGTACCGCACTCGGGCAGGCACTGGGCGAGAAGAAGGGCATCCGCCGGTTCGGTGATGCGTTCATCCCGATGGACGAGACCCTGGCGCACGCCGCCGTCGACGTCTCCGGGCGGCCCTATTTCGTGCACACCGGCGAACCGGATTACCTGGTGGACTTCACCATTTCCGGCTCCGGTGTGCCTTACCACACCGTGATCAATCGGCACGTCTTCGAGTCGCTGGCCTTCAACGCGCGAATCGCCCTGCACGTGCGCACGTTGTACGGGCGCGACCCGCACCACATCACCGAGGCCCAGTACAAGGCTGTCGCGCGGGCATTGCGTCAGGCCGTCGAGCCCGACCCGCGCGCAGCTGGTGTGCCGTCGACCAAAGGTGTTCTGTGACAGCACGTTCTGTTGTTGTCCTGGACTACGGCTCGGGCAACCTCCGCTCGGCCCAGCGTGCGCTGGAGCGGGTAGGAGCGAATGTCGAGGTGACCGCGGACGCCGAAAAGGCCCTGGCTGCCGACGGTCTGGTGGTCCCCGGTGTGGGGGCCTACGAGGCCTGCATGGCCGGACTGCGTGCGATCGACGGGGACCGGATCATCGCCGACCGGGTTGCAGCGGGACGTCCGGTACTCGGAGTCTGCGTCGGCATGCAGATCCTGTTCACCCGCGGCGTCGAGTTCGGCGTTCAGAGCCACGGCTGCGGGCAGTGGCCGGGATCGGTCACCCGCCTGGATGCCCCGGTGATCCCGCACATGGGCTGGAACGTCGTCGACGCCGCGCCGGGTAGCCGGTTGTTCAAGGGACTCGGGGCCGACACCCGGTTCTATTTCGTGCACTCCTACGCCGCGCAGTCGTGGGAGGGCAACCCCGACGCACTGTTGACCTGGGCAACCCACCACGTGCGGTTTCTTGCCGCGGTGGAGGACGGTCCACTGTCGGCGACGCAGTTTCATCCGGAGAAGAGTGGCGACGCCGGTGCGGCGCTGCTCGCGAATTGGATTGAGGGACTATGACTGAACTGATTCTGCTTCCCGCCGTCGACGTGGTCGAGGGCCGCGCCGTCCGGCTGGTGCAGGGCAAGGCCGGCAGTGAGACCGAGTACGGCTCGGCCTTGGACGCCGCGCTCACCTGGCAGCGGGACGGGGCGCAATGGATCCACCTGGTCGACCTCGACGCGGCGTTCGGGCGGGGCAGTAATCGTGATCTCCTCGCCGAGGTGGTCCGGTCGTTGGACGTCCACGTCGAACTGTCCGGTGGCATCCGCGACGACGAATCGCTGCGCGCCGCCCTGGCCACCGGTTGCGCCCGGGTGAACCTCGGCACCGCCGCGCTGGAGAACCCGCTGTGGTGCGCCCGCGCCATCGCCGACTACGGCGACAAGGTGGCCGTCGGTCTCGACGTCCAGATCATCGACGGCGAGCACCGACTGCGCGGCCGGGGCTGGGAGAGCGACGGCGGTGAGCTGTGGCCGGTGCTGGAACGCCTCGACAGCGAGGGGTGTTCGCGGTTCGTCGTTACCGACGTCACCAAGGACGGCACCCTGGAGGGCCCCAACCTCGACCTGCTGGAGAGCGTCGCCGAATGCACCGATTCGCCGGTGATCGCCTCGGGCGGGGTGTCGAGCCTGGATGACCTGCGTGCCATCGCGACGCTGACCGACTGCGGCGTCGAAGGTGCGATCGTCGGGAAGGCCCTTTACGCCGAGCGGTTCACCTTGCCGGAAGCGCTTGCGGCGATGAGGGCCGCGGTGAGCAGCTAACGTGCCGGCCGGCGATCTTGAGACGCTGGTGGCGCAGGCTTCGGCAATACTGGACGAGGCGTCGATCACCTTTGTGGACGGGCACCGCGCTGAATCCTGGAAAGACAAGGGCGGCAACGACTTCGCCACGGCAGTGGACCTCGAGTTGGAACAACGACTGAAGCAGGAGTTGACCGATATCACCGGAATCCCGGTGCACGGCGAAGAGTATGGCGGAGTGGATCTCGACGCGCCGCTGGTGTGGGTGATCGATCCGATCGACGGGACCTTCAACTACTCGGCGGGCTCGCCGATGGCGGCCATTCTGCTGGCCCTGTTGCGCGACGGCGAGCCGGTGGCGGGGCTGACCTGGCTGCCGTTCGTCGACCAGAGGTACACCGCGATCGCCGGCGGGCCACTTCGCTGCAACGGCGTTGACATGCCGCCCTTGGCGCGCAAGGAGATGGGCCGCTCGATCGTCGGGATGGGAACCTTCAACGTCGATTCCCGTGGCCGGCTGCCGGGCCGCTACCGCCTGGCGATTTTCGAGGAGCTGACCCGGACAGTGTCGAAGGTCCGCATGCACGGCTCCACCGGCATAGACATGGCCTACGTCGCCGCGGGAATCCTCAGTGCGGCAATCAGTTTCGGAGATCACATCTGGGATCATGCGGCCGGGGTGGCGTTGGTCCGGGCCGCCGGTGGACTCGTCACCGATCTGGCGGGGGAACCCTGGACGAGGCACTCGCGATCCTCGGTTGCGGCAGCGCCCTGGCTGCACGACCACATCATGGAGATCGTTGCCGGCGTCGGTTCCCCGGAGGAGTACCGCTGATGAGTGTTGCGACACGGGTCATCCCGTGCCTGGACGTCGACGCCGGCCGCGTGGTCAAAGGCGTGAACTTTGCCAACCTGCGCGACGCCGGTGACCCGGTGGAACTCGCGGCGGCCTACGACGCCGAGGGTGCCGACGAACTGACCTTCCTGGACGTGACCGCGTCATCGTCGGGGCGCGCCACCATGCTCGACGTGGTGCGCCGCACCGCGGAGCAGGTGTTCATCCCGCTCACCGTCGGAGGCGGCGTGCGCTCGGTGGCCGACGTCGACGTGCTCCTGCGGGCCGGTGCGGACAAGGTCTCGGTCAACACCGCCGCGATCGCCCGGCCCGAGCTCCTCGCCGAGCTGTCCCGTCAGTTCGGTTCGCAGTGCATCGTCTTGTCGGTGGATGCGCGCACCGTCCCGGCCGGGGGTATCTCGACTCCATCCGGCTGGGAGGTCACCACCCACGGCGGCCGCCGGGGCACCGGCATCGACGCGGTCGAATGGGCAACGCGCGGAGCGGAACTCGGCGTCGGGGAGATCCTGCTGAACTCGATGGATGCCGATGGCACCAAGGCCGGATTCGACCTGCCGATGCTGCGGGCGGTGCGGGCGGCGGTGAGTGTTCCGGTGATCGCCAGCGGGGGAGCAGGTGCTGCCGAGCACTTCGCCCCCGCGGTGCACGCCGGGGCGGATGCGGTGCTGGCCGCCAGCGTCTTCCACTTCGGGGAGTTGACCATCGGGCAGGTCAAGGCCGCCATGGCGGCAGAGGGGATTTGCGTACGGTGAGCACCGGCCTCGACCCTGCAATCGCCACGCGGCTCAAACGCAATGCCGACGGGCTCTTCGCCGCCGTCGCCCAGGAACGCGGTACGGGTGCGGTCCTGATGCTGGCCTGGATGGACGACGAAGCACTGGCCCGCACATTGGAAACCCGCGAGGCGACTTACTTTTCGCGTTCCCGCGGGGAGTATTGGGTCAAGGGCGCGACGTCGGGTCACACCCAGTACGTGCACGCGGTGCGCCTGGATTGCGACGGCGACGCCGTGCTGCTGGAGGTCGACCAGGTGGGAGGAGCCTGCCACACCGGCGATCACACCTGCTTCGACGCCGACGTGCTGCTAGGGCCGGCGACGACCTGACCTTGGGGCCGGGCCGGTGGCTGAGTCCTTGTCGGCCTTCTCCGCCCGGAGTGCCTTGAGTCGTTTCTCCTCGGTCAAGACGTTCTTGTAGTTCTCGCGTTCGGTGATCAGCCATTGCGGCTTCTCCTCGAGCAGCGCATTGATCTGATCGGTGGTGAGGGCCTCGGTGACGCCGCCGCGGGCCAGACCGGCGATCGTGATGCCCAGTCTGGCGGCCACCAGGTTCTTGGGGTGGGGTCCGTGCTTACGCAGATCCTTGAGCCACTGCGGAGGGTCGTTCTGCAGGGCGACGAGTTCGGTGCGGGTGGTCGGATTCTGCTGAAACTCCGCAGGTGTCGCGGGTAGATACACATCCAGCTTCTTCGCCGCCCTCGCGGGTTTCATGGACTGCGCATCAGGCCTGCTCATGCGGTCAAGGGTATCGGTAGCCTGGAGCGGTGACCGCGCTCTCTCTCACCGTCGGTTACGTCCCTGGTGGGACACCGTCGAAGTGGGCGCGCAACTGGGCGCAGCGTCATCCGCTGGTGCCACTGACGTTGAGTGCCGTCACCGCGGCCGGCGCCGCCGACGCGGTGCGGACCGGAGCCGTCGAGGTGGCACTGCTCCGGCTCCCCACCGACACGTCCGGACTGGCCGTCATCCCGCTCTACGAGGAGACGACGGTGGTCGTGACCCCTGCCGATCATCTTCTGTCCGCGGCCGACGAGGTCACCGCCGCCGACCTCGACGGTGAGTCACGGCTGGTGCCGCTCGACAACGTCGTCGACTGGGCGGAGGCTCCCGGCACCCCGATCGATCACCTTCCCGAAACCACCGCGGCTGCAGCCGAACTCGTCGCGGCCGGGCTGGGTGTGCTCATCGTTCCGCAGTCACTGGCACGGCTTCACCACCGCAAGGACCTCACCTACCGTCCGATCACCGATGCGCCTACCTGCGTGGTGGCACTCGCCGTCCCGGAAGGCCCGCAAAGCGAACTCGTCGAGGAGTTCATCGGGATTGTGCGGGGACGCAAGCCCGGTTCGTCG
>CAIOYU010000152.1 GCA_903862565.1 uncultured Actinomycetes bacterium
CGTTCGGCGAGTTGCTCGACGACGCGGTGGGCGATGCCGACGCCGGGAGCGACGACGGCCGCCAGTCCCCCGGTCAGGACGTGCGCCCGCAGCATGGCGAAGATCTCGTCGACGTTGCTCTGTTGCCCTCGCGCCGACGGGGCAGCCCGCACGTCCAGTTCTACTGCGCCGTCTGCGCCCGAGCCGAGTTGGCTGACAGTCCACCACGGGTGGCCGCCCGCGCGAGCGGCCTCGCGCACGTCGGCGAGTTCACGGAAGCCGGAGCCGCCGAGTTGCTCGATGTCGATGGGCGCGTCCCCGCCGACGGCCGCCACCGACCAGGACGCCTCCAGAAACTCCTGCCCGGTCTTGATCAGGTCCGAGGCACGGGTGCGGACCTTCTCCGGGTCGCACACCAGCACGGGGGTGCCCGCCGGCAGACGGTCGGTCAGCAGCCCGAGGCGCTCGGGACGCAGCACAGGTGCCAGGGCTTCCATGCCGTCGACCGGGATGCCTTCGGCGAGCTTGGCCAGCATCTCGCCGACACCACCGTTGAGGTTGTTGTCGGCCTGGGGCGCAGCTGCGGCCAATTGTGCTGCGCGGGAACGAACTTCATCGGTCAGCAGCAGTTCCCGACACGGCACCGCGATGACGGTCCCGACGTCGATCTCGGCGATCGAACGCTGGTCGGCAACGGAGAACATCCGCATCTCGGTGATCTCGTCGCCCCAGAACTCCACCCGCACAGGGTGTTCGGCGGTCGGGGGGAACACGTCAAGGATGCCGCCGCGCACGGCGAACTCCCCGCGCCGGGCCACCATGTCGACCCGGGTGTAGGCCAGTTCGACCAGCCTGGCCACCAGTGCGTCGAAGTCGAACTCCGTCCCCACCGCCAGCGCCACCGGTTCGACCTCGGCGAGGTCGAGGGCCATCGGCTGCAGCAGCGAGCGCACCGTCGTCACCAGGACGCGGACCGGCGGGCCCAGCCGCACGTCATCGGGATAGGCCAGTCGGCGCAGCAGCAGCATCCGCGCCCCGACGGTGTCCACCCCCGGCGAGAGCCGCTCGTGCGGCAGGGTCTCCCAGGACGGGAACAGCGCGACCGCGTCGCCGAGGACCGAACGCAGTTCGGCGGTGAGGTCGTCGGCGTGGCGACCGGTAGCGGTGACCACCAGCAGCGAACTGGTCCGCGCGCATGCGCAGGCCACGAACAGTTGGGCGCTGGCCGGAGCCACCACGTCCAGCGCGTCGGGGCGCTCGGCGGCGCGGTCGGCCAACTCGCTGAAGGCCGGGGCTGTTAGCGCGGTGTCGACCAGACCGGCGAGCGGTGGCAGCGGTGCGGCGGTCATGACGCCTTCACCCTATGCAACGGCGGCTAGTCCTCGCGCAGTTGAGGGTCCGCCTCGAGGTGGCGCAGCCCGTTCCACACCAGGTTCACCAGGTGGGCGGCCACCACTTCCTTCTTGGGCTCGCGGGCATCGAGCCACCACTGCGCGGTCATCGAGACCGAGCCCACCAGTGCCTGGGCGTACATCGGGGCGAGCTCGGGGTCCAGGCCCCGGCGGGCGAAGTCGCCGGCCAGGATCGAGGCCACCTGGCTCACGGCGTCGTTGAGCAGACTGGAGTAGGTGCCCGAGGTTATCGAGGCCGGGGAGTCGCGGATCATGATCCGGAAGCCGTCGGTGCGCTCCTCGACATAGGTCAACAGGGCCAGCGCCACCCGTTCCACCCGCACCCGTGAGTGGTTGTTGGTCAGCGACGACGTGATGCCGTCGAGCAGCGCCGACATCTCCCGGTCGACGACGACGGCGTAGAGGCCCTCCTTGCCGCCGAAGTGCTCGTAGACCACCGGCTTGGAGACCCCGGCCCGCTGGGCGATCTCCTCGACCGAGGTGCCCTCGTAGCCGCGTTCGGCGAACAGCGCGCGGGCGATGTTGATCAGTTGGTGGCGGCGTTCGCTGCCGGTCATCCGGGCTTTCGGAGTGCGGGGCGGGTTCTCCGGTGCTGCCACGGCTGCCAGGGTAGATGGTTCGCCCAGGTGCACTACAGTCTTCAGTCGGGTAATCCGTCGTGGTGTAATCGGCAGCACCTCTGATTTTGGTTCAGATAGTTCAGGTTCGAGTCCTGGCGACGGAGCAGGTTTTGACCGCGATTTGATGCGGTTTCGAACGCCCACGCGGCGTGTCGCGTACGAATCCGCACACTGGAGGACGTCCCTATGAGGCGAACACGATGACCACCACTGACGCCGCCGTCCTGGTGCTGGCCGCCGGAGCCGGCACCCGCATGCGGTCGGACACCCCGAAGGTCCTGCACACCCTCGGCGGGCGCAGCATGCTCTCGCACGCCCTGCATGCCGTCGCCAAACTGGCCCCCGAACACCTGGTGGTGGTGCTGGGCAAGGACCGCGAGCGCATCGCCCCGGTGGTCGCCGACCTCGCCAGCACGCTGGACCGCCCGGTCGAGGTCGCTGTCCAGGAGGAACAGCTGGGCACCGGGCACGCCGCCCTGTGCGGGCTGTCCGCACTGCCCGAAGACTTCGACGGTGTCGTCGTCATCACCTCCGGCGACGTCCCCCTGCTCGACGCGGACACCCTGGCCGGGCTGATCTCCGCCCACAGCAGCGAGCCGGCGGCGGTGACGGTGCTGACCACCACGGTGCCCGAGGCTCGCGGCTACGGGCGCATTCTGCGCACCCAGGACGGCGAGGTCATCGCCATCGTCGAGGAGGCCGACGCCACCCCGCAGCAGCGCGCCATCCGGGAGGTGAACTCCGGGATCTACGCCTTCGACATCGCCGCACTGCGCTCGGCGCTGAGCCGGCTGTCGTCGAACAACGCCCAGCACGAGCTTTACCTCACCGACGTCATCTCGATCGTCCGCGCCGACGGCCAACTGGTGCACGCCCAGCACATCACCGACCACGCCCTGGTGGCCGGTGTCAACGACCGGGTGCAGCTGTCCGGCATGGGCCGCGAGCTCAACCGCCGCATCGTCGCGGGCCACCAGCGCGCCGGGGTCACCGTCGTCGACCCGGCCAGCACCTGGATCGACGTCGACGTGACCATCGGCCGCGACACCGTGATCGCCCCCGGCACCCAACTGCTGGGCGCCACC
>CAIOYU010000153.1 GCA_903862565.1 uncultured Actinomycetes bacterium
GCAGGACGACGTCGCCCGCTGACAGAGTTCGTTCGGTGCCGTCGCCGACGGTCACGGCGAGCGCACCGGACAACAGGAAAAACCATTGACGGTAGGGCGAGGGATGCCATGGCCCCGACCAGTCAGGGGCAAAGCGCAGCATCGCGAATCCCTCGGCCGGCATGAATTCGGACACGTCCAGGGGTGTGGTCGGTGGGGCGAAGTCGCGGGTCTCCAACGGCAGCGTGCCGTCCTCCAGATGCGAGACGCCGGCGTCGTCGACGAAGAGTCGGGTGTACGTCAGAGAAGTGGCCATGGGCAGATGGTCCCCTATTTTATTTCTGCGAGTGTTCACTAGGGGTTTCGTAGCCGCGGAAGCCAATAGCGAACGCGGCCAGCGTAGTCATCGAACGCCAAGCCATAGATTCGCCGGAAGCGGGCTTCCTTGAACCGCGGGGTCACCACGCAGTACGCCGTGAGGGTCAGCGCGACCACCAGTTGGTCGGGGGTCCAGATGGGAACGGTCCAGAGGGTCAAGGTGAAGGCCACATAGATCGGTTGTCGTGTGAACCGGAACAACCCGGTCACCGGCATCGGCGGATAGACCGGCTTGCGGCCGCGCAGGAGAGCGATCCACCCGAGGCTGCCGGACTGGACCGACAGCCCGGCGTTGACCATCGCCACGCCGAGCAACAGCCAAGACACCGCGTAGAGGACGAGCATGACGACCAGTACCGGGCCGCTCGCCTGCCACCAGATCGTCCCCGATGGTGACCAGAACGCGAAGAGCGCGAAGATCTGCACAGCGGCGACTGTGACGTAGGTCGTCGTCGACAGTGTCACCCCGGTGCCCGGCGGAGCCATCCGGCCCAGCAACGACCGACCGCGGGCGCTGAGAAGCAACGAGTGCATGGCGAAGAACTGAATCAGCAACGCCGCGTTGGCGATCCAACTCCACGGCGCGGTCAGCGCCCCCAAGGAGCGGCTCATGCCGAACAGCATCGCCAGCATCATCGTGAGAACACCGAGCAGGAAGCTCAGATGACAGACCACGCCGTAAACCATTGCGATGCCTGTGCGTACCGTTACCGCAGGTGCAGGGCAGGGCCCGGGAACACTCTGTTGCGGCGACTCTATTGACACCGAACCTCCGCATCGCAGCGCCGTCTGTAACCCGGCACTCCCCGTAGCGTAGCTCCTATGGGAATTCGACGGCGTCTGCCGATATTGCGCTGGTCGCTGCTGCGTGCCGGCCTCGGCATCCGCAAGTTCAACGTGACCGGCCAGATGGGTGACGGCCGGGAAGCGGCGGCGGCTGACTACGTGGTGGCCCACGCCCGGCCCGGGGACATCGACGATGCGCTGGCCGCGGTCGACCGGTACTCCTACGACAAGTCATTTCTGGTCAACGTCGGTGACGAGAAGGGCAAGCTACTTGATGCCGCGGTCCGCCGCGCCAATCCGCGACTGGCGCTGGAACTGGGCACCTACTGCGGCTACGGCGCGCTCCGGATCGCCCGGGCCGCACCGTCCGCGCGGGTGGTGTCGGTGGAGTTGTCCGCGGCCAACGCCGACGTCGCGCGCCGGATCTGGACCCACGCCGGCGTCGCCGACCGGATCACCTGTGTGGTGGGAACGATCGGGGACGGCGGTCAGACGCTGGACTCCCTGCAACGTGAGCATGGAGTGACAAGCGGCGCCGTCGATTCCCTGTTCATCGATCACGACAAGAATTCCTATCTGGCTGATCTGCTGGCCATCGTCGACCGCGGCTGGCTGCATCCCGGCTCGATCGTGGTCGCCGACAACGTCGGCTTTCCCGGATCCCCGAAGTACCGGGCCTACATGCGCGACCACCAGGGCCTTGGGTGGCAGACAGTGGAGCACCCTGCCCATGTCGAGTACCAGACGCTGATTCCCGACCTCGTTCTCGAGTCGGACTATCTCGGGGCCTGATGTGACCAAATTGCGCAACGGCAGTGTCCGGGACACCCGCGTCCCTAGGATCGTGCGATGCAGGCTGTAATCGAAGTGACCCGTTGACCGCCCCGACAAGGGGACCGCGGGACGAGTACCGGTCCAACTCCCCGGACTCCACCACGGGTCTGCGCTGGGCGTTGGCGGTGGTCTCCGTCATCGCCGTGGCCGCAGTGATTACTGCCGTGACACTGTGGGTGAAACCCCGTCATGTCGAGCAGGCAGCGCCCGCACAAGTCGAGCAAGCTCCGCCGGCGAAGAAGGCGCCCGCCAGTGTGCCCCGCGCCGAGCTGGAGCAGACCACCGGTCAAGAGTTGCGGCAGCGATTTCCCGGCCCACCAGTCCGGATCACCTGCCCCGAGGATCTGCCGGCCAAGGTTGGCGCATCCGAGGATTGCGTGCTCCGTCGCTTCGGTCAGGATTTCCGCCTGACGATCACCATCACCGCGGTCACATCGCCCACCGACGCAAGCTGGAGTTTCACGGTGGGCGAGAAGCTTCCGGGGTCCTAAGACCCCGGAAGCTCGGGCGCGATCACCGCCGCTTGCGTGACGCCCGCTTCCCCGCCGCGAAGTCCTCAAGCGCCGTCACCGTCTCATCCCAGGTGGTGTCGACGGCCCCGCCCGCCTCGACAGCCTCGATCACCGCATGCAGCCTTGCGAACTCCGACGACGGCACACCCTTGGAGGTCAGGTAGCGGACCAGGGCGGTCAGTCGGGTCGCCAGGTCGGCGAGCCATTCGCGCCGTTCGTAGTCGGTGAGCGCGCCGGCCTTCGTCATCCGGTGCACCTCTTTGCGGACCTGTTCGCGGGCTTCGGCGAGTTCACGGTCTTCGACGGCAAAGGGTTGAGCCCCCGGGGCCATGCGCCGCGAGTTCCGAGACGACATCCGACGCGACGACATCCCCGGCGACGGCATCGAGTCGATCTCATCCAGGTCCATGCCAAGGGAGAGTTCGGCCTCGCACGAGACCGCGCCGATCGGCACTGACGCGCACTTGGGTGCCGAGCCCAGGATCACGTCTTCGTCCCACCCGGAGGGCAACTCGACCGCTTGCACGACGCGATGCGGCGAAGCGCCCTCGGCCACAACGCGGCTGTCCACGGCGACGTAGGCGGTGAAGCGGCACAGCACGCTGAACCGCAGCGAGGTCTCGACGATTCTGGCCTCCAGATCGCCTGGGCTCCGGTCCGAGGCGTAGCGGTCCTCGAGGTCGCGCAGGTGGGCCCGCGCCCATTGCGCGGTGACCGCCGCCGAATCGCTTCGCTGTCCGCGGACCGTCGTCGACCAGTCCTGACCGTCGCGGGTAACACCCTGCACGACAACAGAACCCGTAGTGTTCGAACGGTATCGTCCGGCCACCACCAGCGGTACGCCCGGGAAGAGGTCGGGCAGGCGGGCGGGGCTCGACGTGCCGTCGATCGTCACCAGTCCGTCGGCGCCCAGGTGCAGCCCGTAGGCCAGCGGTGCCCCGATCCGGCGGTGGATGGCATCCATCGCCTCATCAAGGCGGTCCTCACTCTCGACCAATTCACAACGGCCGCCTCCGATTCCGGCCAGGCGTCCCAGGAAGCCGGCGTTGACGGCCCGGTCGATCCCGACGGTGTGGATGCGGACGTCGTCCACGTCGCCGGCCACCTCGTGCAGGATCTGGTCCTCGTTACCCACCTGACCGTCGGTGACCAGGACGACGACGGCGTCGCGCCCCTCCTGCCCGTTGCGGAGCAGGGCAAGGGCCTGGCGCAGTGGCGCCAACAGTTCGGTGCCACCGCGGGCATCGACCCGGGCGAGATGCTCCACGGCGCGGTAGCGGTGCCGGTCGGTGGCCTCGACCAGTCCCTCCGGAAGTCCCTCCGGGCGGTCGATGTGGTGGTCGAACGTCAGCACGGCGAACCGGTCGCCGGTAGTGAACGTGTCGACGATCCGCGCCGCGGCGCGCCGGGCTGCCACCATCTTCCAGCCTTCCATGCTGCCGGACCGATCAAGGATCAGCACCACGTCGCGGGGCCGCGGGGGTGCCGCCGACACCGGCGGCAGCACCGTCAACTGGTAGGTGCCCTCATCGCCGTCGGTGTCGGGAACCAGCACCAGCGAGTTGGTGAAGCCTGCACTGCCATAACGTAACCGGAGTACGAAGTCGCGGTTGACGCGCTCGCCGGGCTGCACCCGCACGCGGCCGTCCGTCGTCGACACGGCATGCAGGCTGGACCGGATCTCCGACAGTTCCAGTCCGGCGGGGTCGACGCCCACGTCGATCGTCAGCCGCACCGGATTCGGGAAGCCGGGCAGCAGCACCGGTGGGGTGATCCGCGACGCGTCGGGCACCGCGTCGGTGTCGTCGGCGTAACCGTCCCCGACGGCTGCGCCCGGAAGTGGGGTCCCCGGGATGTAGCGCGGGGCCACGACGAGCGGGAAGCGGAACGTCGCCTCGCCATCCTCATAGGACAGCGGGCACACCACCGTGATTGCGACACTGACCCGTTCGCCGGGCAGGATGTTGCCCACCCGCATCGTGAAGACGTCGGGGCGTTCCTCCTCGGCGATGGACACACGCCGGCCGGAGGCGATCGCGTCGGCGTAGGCCTGGCGGGCAGCCCCGCGCTCCTGCAGTTCCGCTTCCACCACGCGGCCGTCGGCGGTCATCCGCATTCCGGTGACCGCCCCGCGATCGGGCAGCGGGAAGATGTAGGTGGCCTCCAGCGGTTCCTCGAAGGTGTTCACGAAGTCCTGGGTCAGTTCGACCCGGGCGGTGAGCCCGGTGATGTCGGTGCGGATGTCGATGCGGTCCAGGGGCAGGTTGCCCCGCTCGGTACGCAGGGCGCCAAGGCCCGCCCCCTCGGCCGGTGCCGCCGCTCGGGCGGCTTCGGCCTCGGTCATCGCCACGACGGGCACGTTCATGATGGATTCCATTTCCCCTATTTCTCCTGTTTCCCCTGGGTCAGCAGGCCTCGATTGGCCAGCAGGTCTAGCAGCGGCTGGGCCGCCGCGTGGATCGCGCGTAGGTCGTCGTCGTCGGGTCGGCCTGCCGTGTCGGGCAGCAGCAGCACTGCCCCGCCGGGCAGGTCGATGGCGGCACGCATCGTGACAGTGTCAGTGGCGGCCGGCGCTTCGGGCTGCTCCACTGTGGGCCTCTGAGCCCAGAAACGTTCCGGGCGAGAGGGTTTCGGCGC
>CAIOYU010000154.1 GCA_903862565.1 uncultured Actinomycetes bacterium
ATCCCCGTCGCGGTAGGTCCCGGTGATGATCGAGGACGGGAAGCCGCCGAACTCCGCCAGCGAGGCCGATGTGGACTGCCACGCCCTCAATTTCTGGCTGTCGATGTAACCGTGGGTGATGGCCTCCCGCGGATCGAAGTCGCCGACCAATTTGTAGACCAGCAACTGGGCGTTGGAGGTGTACAGGCCGTCGCCGCCCTGGCGGTCGGCGATCACGCCGAAGGCGTCGGGGACGTTGGGGTCGGGCACCACGCTCCAGCCCGTCGGCACCGGCAGCGCGATGTTCAGCGCGGTGAATCCGGTCGCCTTCTGCGGTTCCAGAGCCACGTTCTTGTCCTTGAAGAATTCCGCCATCGTGCCTGACGTTGCCGCCTGTAGCGGTGGCTCGGCCGGCTGGGCGACCACCGTCGTCGGGGCCGCGGCTGCCGGGACGGGCGTGACAGGGGTCTCCGGCGCGGCCGGAGCCGCAGCGGGTGTGGCGGGTGCGGCCGGGGCGGCAGGCGCCGGCTCGGGAGTGGCGGCCGGGGCGGCCGCCGCGGCCTGAGGGGTGACGGTGACGGTCTGGGTCACCGTGACGGGGGCGGGTGCGGGCGGCGCGGGCAGGACCGGCTCAGCCGAGGCGCTGGCGCCGGTGAACCCAATGACTGCCGCAGAACCGGCGGCAACACCACCAAGCACCACCCGCCAGGTACGGGCATTCGTGTTCATCGCTGATGTCCGTGTTCGCAGGTTGGGCGGCGCAGCACGTGCTCCGCAGCCCCCTTCCTTGCCCGACTCTAAACAGCGATGCAGGGCACTCGACAGGGCTGGAACCGACCTGGAACCAACCCCTGACCGGGCTGCGACGCAACCGATACCGAGCCGTTGCCGACCGATACCCTGTGTCTCGTGACGGAATCGCCGATGAGCACCGCTGACGGGGGAGATGTACCTCCGCATCGCTACACCGCGGAGTTGGCGGACCGCATCGAGCGGGACTGGCAGGAGAACTGGCAGCAGTGGGGAACCTTCAACGTCCCCAACCCGGTCGGGTCCCTGGCACCCTCCGACGGCACCGCGGTTCCGGCGGACAAGATGTTTGTCCAGGACATGTTCCCGTACCCCTCGGGGGAGGGTCTGCACGTCGGCCACCCGCTGGGCTATATCGCCACCGACGTCTATGCACGTTTCTTCCGAATGACCGGGCGCAACGTGCTGCACGCCTTGGGGTTCGACTCCTTCGGCCTGCCGGCCGAGCAGTACGCCGTGCAGACCGGCACCCATCCGCGCACCCGCACCGATGCCAATATCGCCAACTTCCGGCGGCAGTTGGGTCGACTTGGGCTCGGTCACGACCAGCGACGTAGCTTCTCGACCACCGATGTCGATTTCTACACCTGGACGCAGTGGATCTTCCTCCAGATCTACAACGCCTGGTTCGACCCCGAGCAGAACAAGGCGCGACCCGTCGCCGATCTGATCGCCGAATTCGACAGCGGAACAAGGACTCTCGGCGACGGCAGGTCCTGGGCCGCACTGACCGCCGGTGACCGGGCCGACGTCATCGACGGCTTCCGCCTGGTGTACCGGGCTGACTCGATGGTCAACTGGTGTCCCGGGTTGGGCACGGTGCTGGCCAACGAGGAGGTCACCGCAGACGGCCGCAGCGAGCGCGGTAACTTCCCGGTGTTCCGGAAACGCCTGCGGCAGTGGATGATGCGGATCACCGCCTACTCCGACCGGCTCCTCGAGGACCTCGACGTGCTGGACTGGCCGGACAAGGTCAAGGCCATGCAGCGCAACTGGATCGGCCGATCCACCGGCGCCTCGGTACTTTTCGGAGCTGCTGACGCCGATATTGAGGTGTTCACGACGCGACCGGACACCCTGTTCGGGGCCACCTACCTGGTCTTGGCGCCCGAGCACGAACTGGTCGACCGGCTCGTCGCAGCGCACTGGCCAGAATCCGTCGACGAACGATGGACGGCCGGAGCGGCCTCCCCGGCAGAGGCGGTGGTCGGCTACCGGCGGGCGATCGCAGCGAAGTCTGATCTGGAACGCCAGGAGAATAAGACCAAGACCGGCGTCTTCCTGGGCAGCTATGCGACCAATCCGAC
>CAIOYU010000155.1 GCA_903862565.1 uncultured Actinomycetes bacterium
GGCGACGCCGAATCGCTGGCATCTGCGCTGGGCATCAATGCCGTGCCGCGGCCCGATCCCACCGTGGCGCCAGGACACGTTCGGGTAATCCTCGGACCGGGATTTCAACTCCCAAGCGGCGCAGACGAGTCCGCGGCGGCGACCGTCACCGAGGACAGCTCGGCTGAGACGTCGGCGCTGCCGATCCCGGATGCCGGCGGGCCCGTCGGCGGCGGCGGGATCCCCTGCGTGAACTGACGCCTGGCGAAAGTTTGGGTATCGGACGCCCGGGACCCCCGACCTGCCATGATCGAGGGGTCGACTCAATGGAAAGGGCGGTTCGACCAATGACCGAGACCTCACTTCGGGTAGATGGCACACGCGGCTATGCACAGGGCGAGATCTTTCTCCTCACCAGAGCGGGTGACCGCTGGGATGCGCTCGTCTACAACACGACCGGATTCGGTCCGTGCCCGGCTGCCGAGTTCGCCGCTATCGACGTCGCGCAGATCGCCAAGGCCACAGGCTCGGACCTGGCATGGAAAAACGCCCGGCGGTGCTGGATGATGGATGTGCTGGAAATCAATCTCGTCGGCGAGCCAGCGGAATTCGGCACTCTGAAGTTCAACCTCGTCGCCAAGATGCAGATGCCGGCCGGTTTCGATACTGAGAAGGATCAGTCGGCGCAGGCCTATCGTCCTACGCAGATCCGTCGCGTCAGCACCTACGAATTTCGCAGCGGAGAGCCGGTATTCCTGCTGCGGTCACCCGACGAGATCACGTGGGTCATGCAAACCTTCACCGATCACATCGATTCCACATTGACCGAATCTGCCCTCCCGGGTCTCGGGTCACGCCTCGACCTGGTCGAGGGGTGGCGATTCAAGGCCACGACACTTGACCGCGACCTGACAATCATCACCAACGGCCTCGCGAACATCGTGCCGGACAACCTTTCCAACATGTATCAAGGCTGCATCGACGGCGTGAACAACTTCGACCCGTGGGGCGATACGTGATGTCTCGGTTACGGGTTCAAGGGCGGCCGAGCCGACCGTCGCCGCGGAATGCGGTCGGTGATGGCACTCAGCGAGGTGACCATTCTGTTGAGCGTGTCGACGGCAGATTCAAGGGTGTCGGCTGTGGGCGTCAACGTCTCCACGGCCGGCTGCAACCGACTCAGGATCTCAGCGGTCTGGGTGAGTTGGTCGAGCGGTCCGTTTTTGACCGTCAGCTTGTCGATGATGCCGTCGTCGGCGAACATCCGCTCGATCGGCCCATCCTCGGCGAGCAGCCGCTCGATCGGCCCATCCTCGTCGAACATGCGCTCGATCGGCCCGTCCTCATCAAGTAGCCGATCAACGAGTCCACCGGGCGCCAGCATCCGCTCCAGCGAGCTACCCTCGATGGAAACCCGGTCGAGAAGACCCCCGGGTGCGGTCAACATGTCGACAACACCACCCGGACGCGTCAGCTTGTCAGCCGGGCCGCCGCGGGCCAGCACGCGCCCCAATGCCCTGTCGTTCTCGGTCAACTCGGCAACTCGGTTAGCGCCGACGATCGCGCCGCGCAGCGGGAGCAGGTCGGTAATCGGGTCCACTGTCTGCGAGTCCTGATAGCCCACGGATTGCTTCACGAATCCGAGTGCCATGGCCGCAACGGAGAGTCCCGCATCGGCCACCGCGATGCCGGCCCGGACAGGTGCTGTCGCCACGTCGGCGATGACTTTGCTGATGTCCACCCGACAAGGGTAGGACGCCCTGTCGTTCTCCATGGGAAACAGCGCCAAATGCGTTGCTGCCGTGCGCAGTCCATTCAACAGAAATTCCGCATGCCGCGGCCGGCGGACGCCTCACCGGCCGGATTGGTCACTTCAGTTACTAGACGTGGAGCAATGGTTTTCGTGACCGCGTGAATGGTCTCGATGTTGCTTCGCCGAGCCGAAGGCGATGGTCGTCTGGACCAACTGGATGATTTCGGCGCGTCGCGGCAACCGGGCGGTGCTCACTGCGGCCACCGGAGTTGCTTGACAGGGACTTCGGGGCGGCGTCTTCACCCCGACCCCCTCCGCACCCCCCTACCCCCTCCGCACCCCCCGACCCCCTCCGCACCCCCCGTTGGTTGAGGAGCCACGCAGAAAAAGCGCGAGTAACCCTCTGCGTGGCTCCTCAATCAGTGGACCGGGGGACTTCACGGTCCGGTCCGGCGGGAATCAACCCGGTGACGTCTGCATCATTTGCACCATCGGCAGGTTCAACAAACGCATCTTTTGGCCGATGCCGGCCTCCTGCCTGCGGCCATAACGTCATCCACATGAACACCACCACCGCCACCAAGACGTTCGCCCTCGCCGCACTGGCCGGTCCGGTGCTGGTCGCCCCCGTGCTGGCCGCCCTGGCCATCGGCATGGCCGGTGCCGCCCACGCCGACTCGGCGACCGCGGCCGGCGACCAGATCACCTCGCTGCAGGCCGAGGGCACCCACGTCGTGGTCACCAAGGACGCCGCCAACACCCCGCTGGATCAGTGCGCGGTGGTCTCGGTCCGCCTGGACCACCCCCACGAACACCGCGGCGGCCCCCAGCACGACCAGTTCCACACCGCCTACGTCGACCTGTCCTGCCACTAGGCACCCGATCTCACCTCACAGGGAAGGCAGAGTA
>CAIOYU010000156.1 GCA_903862565.1 uncultured Actinomycetes bacterium
ATTGAACCCGATGCTCTACGCGATAGCCGAGGGCGCGCCGCGGCCGGCGTTTCGGACCATCGCCCTGGGCGGCAACGCCGTCGACCTTGCCCAGCCGGGCTATGACTTGGTCACCGGCCTGGGCAGCCCCGACGTCGAGAACCTTGTCCAGAATGTGCTCGACCTGCAGCGGCTGCGGCGCTGGGGATGAGCCGGGGGTGAGCCGGGGATGAGCACAGCTACGGGATCTCGGATGCGGTGCCGCGGCTGCGCCGCTGACGTCCCGGCCGGTGACTTCTGCGGACTGTGCGGTTTCGACCAGGGGGGACCGGCCGGCGGGAAAGTCCGACTGCTTCGGCCCCGATCGTTCGTGTTCGCGCCGGGTGAGAGGGTGCTTCGCCCCTATCTACTGAGCTCGCTGTTCCCCCAGTTGCCGAGGCGCTCCCGCGCGTCGTTTCGGATAACCCTGATCATCGGGGCCATCGTGCTGGTCGGCCTGGCGGTGCTCAAGCTTTCCACCGCTGAGATGACCGTTGCCGCGCTCGGAATGCCGCTGCTGTTCGTCTTCTACCTACGCGCCTGCGTTGGCGGTCAGGACATTTCGCGAACATCGCTGGTCGTGGCCGCGGCAATGGGCACCGCACTGGGCGCCGGCTGGGAACTGGTCACCGATCAATTGGTTACCCGTAGCTACACCGTTCCGATTTCGACGGGCCTGGCGCTGCAGGATCTGGTGAGCCGGATGATCAAATTCACCTTCCTGCTGGCACTGATGATCGTTCCCGCGATTGTGCTGCGGGTATGGCCATCACGAACGCGAAAGTCGTTGCACGGGTTTGCAATCGGCGCGCTGGGTGCGCTAGCCTTCACCGCTGCCGTGACAATAGCGAGGCTGACACCGCAGTTCACCAGCGGGCTCGTCGCCCATGACAGACCTGTCCAGGGACTTCTCGTACAGGCCGGCCTGATCGGCATGACGGTTCCGGTCACCGTTGCGGCCACCGGCGGAATCGCCGGAATCCTGCTGTGGTTTCGCCACCCAAGCGGCGGCGCGGCCGCCGGTCACCGCGGCCGGGTACGCCTGGTGCTGGCACTGCTGGTCGCAGGCGCGTTACTGGCTCAGTCCGCGCTCGGCCCCTTCGACGTCACCCGTCGTTTCTGGCCGGGGTTGACCGAGGTCTGGATACTGGTCATCCATCTGGCGATCACGCTTCTCGTTCTGGTTGCGCTGCGGATCGCGCTGCAAATCGCGATGCTGCACGAGGCCCACGATCCGGTCGACGAGGCCGCGTCGCTGACGTGTGCACAGTGCGGGCGTGTGGTCGCCGAGATGGTGTTCTGTTCGGAGTGCGGAGCGGCCATGGCCGCATCGGATCCGGCGTCGCGGCGACCGAGCACCGACTGGGTGGTGGGCCGGTGGGTGACGGCGATGGGGACGATTGTTCTGCTGGTCGGTGCGATCGAGGTCACACTCACGCCCAAGACCTCGAACTACCTATGTCCACCGGATTGCGGCCGGCCGCTGTCGAGTCTCCCCTTCGAGAACAATCCACGCTTCACGGCGGCCGGCGGCGAATTCTCGGTGGGATACCCGGGCAGTTCGGCCTACCGCGTCGTCACCGAAGCCACCCGAGTCACTGCCACGTGGACCTCCGGGGATGGCGGAGTGATGCAGTTCTTCTCCGAACCCGCGGCCGGCCGCTCACCGCGCGATATCGCCAAGGCGACGGTCAAGAAGTCCTATCCGGATGCCACGGTCGCCTATGAGATTCCTAATGCGATGGTGGGCTATCAACCTGGATATGGCGAGATC
>CAIOYU010000157.1 GCA_903862565.1 uncultured Actinomycetes bacterium
ATCGCCAGGGCGTCGTACTGACCGACCAACATGACGAACTCGATCAGCTGTCTGTGATCCAGGTGGCCCGCCAACCTCTGCCAGGACTCATCGGACACCGTGCGGGTAGCCAATAGCTCGTCGACCGCGGAGAGCAGCGCCTGATGACGCAGTGAAAGTCCGACCGACTCCGGCCAGGCGAATACCGCCGCCACGGTGCCGGGTTCCACACCGCGTGTCAGGGCTATCCGGCGGTGCTGCTGCAGCTCGTATTCGCAGTTGCGGACGTGCCCGACCCGCAGGATCACCACTTCGGTGTCGCATCCGGGCAGGCGCCCGCGCCGCAGCAGTACCCCGCCGAACGGCGCCCAAGACCAGAACAGCCGCCGGTGTTGGGCGAACACCGTGAACAGATGGATCTGCGGAACGCCCCAAATACGGGCGGCGATCTTGCAGAACAGCGAGCCGAACAGGCCAAGCTCGCGGCGACCGCCGGACGGAATCCTGGGCGGCGCGGGCGCGGGCAGCCGATCTGGTCGGTCTGCGGGAAGGGGAGGGTTGACCACGTGACTATCTTCTCCCCTGGCCGGGCGCTCGTGCGATCTTGGGGGCGAAAGCCAGAAGTTAGTCTGGAAGGGGAAGATTAGACTCGCGTCGGCACGCCCACCGCCCAAGAAGGTTGAGAGATGACTACAGCAGTGCCATCCATTCCCGCTCTGCTGCGCAAACGGGCCGCTGAACGCCCCGACGCCCCCGCGTTCACCTTCGTCGACTATGCCGTGGACCCGAATGGCTTCTCTGAGACCCTCACCTGGTCGCAGATGCTGCAGCGAGCGGTCAACCTGGCCGACGAACTGCGGCAGTGCGGGTCACCCGGTGATCGCGCCGCGATTCTGGCCCCGCAAGGCCTCCACTACATCGTCGCCTACTACGGCGCGGTGGAGGCCGGCTTCGCCGCCGTGCCACTACCGGTGCCGATCCTCGGCGCACACGACGAACGAGTATCGACCGCACTACAGGACTGCAAGCCGTCGGTGATCTTGACCACGTCCGACACCGTCGACGCAATCGCTACCTATGCCCGTGCCGACGGCGGTAATCCCGCGCCCACGATCCTCGAGGTCGATTCGCTCGACCTGGACTCGCCGTCGGAAATCGTCGCGAGCACGCACGCACCGGACAGCATCGCGCATCTGCAGTACACCTCGGGATCCACTGGGCAGCCAACCGGCGCGATCATCACGCACCGCAACCTGCTTACCAACTTCGACCAGATCGCTGACGCATTCTTCGAAGACCGAGGCGGACTGCCCCCGGCCGACATGAACATCGCGGGATGGATCCCCTTCTATCACGACATGGGGCTCATGCTGGGTATCGCTCTGCCGCTGGCCTGGAACTGTCCTGCCTGGCTGACCGACCCGGTCGGGTTTCTGCAACGACCGGCGCGTTGGCTGCATCAACTCGCCGACTACCCCAACACCTTTTCGGCGGCACCGAACTTCGCCTTCGACCTGGCGGCCCGCCGCACTTCCGACGAAGACATGGCCGGGCACGACCTCAGCCGAGTGATGTCGATCAACAACGGCAGCGAACGCGTGAGCGCGCGGACTATCGCTCGCTTCAACGAACGATTCGCCCGCTTCAACCTCCCCGCGACAGCGGTGCGGCCGTCCTATGGCCTCGCCGAGGCCACGCTCTACGTGGCGGCGCAGAAGGCCGGCGAACCCTCGCACAGTGCGTGGTTCGTGGCCGATCAGCTCTCGGAAGGCAAGGCCGCGCGATGCGACTCCAACACCCCGGGCTCCTCCGAATTGGTCGCCTACAACCTCACCGGAACGCAACTGGTGCGCATCGTCGATCCGGACACCTGCACCGAACTTCCAGACGGCAGCGTGGGAGAGCTCTGGGTGCAGGGCGACAACGTCGGCCCCGGGTACTGGAATGACCGGGCGCGCACCGAAAGCACCTTCCACGGCTACCTCACGAATCCGACCCCCGGTACACCCGACGGTCCCTGGCTGCGGTCCGGCGACCTGACCGTGATCTCCGACGGGGACCTGTTCATCGTCGGCCGCATCAAGGACCTGCTCGTCGTCAACGGGCGCAACCACTATCCCGACGACATCGAGTCGACGATCCAGGAGATCACCCGGGGACGCGTCGCTGCGATCTCCGTCCCCAACGACGACACCGAACAACTGGTCACCATCGTCGAGGTCAAGGCCCCGTCGCAATCCGGTGTCGAGCCGTCCGAGATGCTCGACGCGATCAAGCGTCAGCTCACCTCGGTGGTATCGGAAAACCACGGCCTGCGCATCTTCGACCTCGTGCTCGTCGCCCCGGGTTCCATTCCGGTGACCACCAGCGGCAAAATCCGACGATCCACGTGTGCCGAGAGGTACCAGCACGGCACGTTCGAACGACTGGACGCCTAAAACATGGCGGCTGCGCTATCCCGCCAAGAACTTCTTCAGTGGCTCGCCGACTACCTGGTGAGGACCGTCGGCTGCAAACCCGCCGACGTGGATCCCGAGCGGTCGCTCAAGGACCTGGGGATGGGCTCGGCCGAGGCGGTGGTTCTCTCCGGCGAACTGGCGGAGCTGCTGGGCCGGCCAGTGGATCCCGTCGAGTTCTGGCAGCACCCCAACATCAATGCCCTGTTGGATTTCCTGACCGGATCGCCGGCGGTGGCCACGACCGCATCACCAGGCTCTGTGGAGTCTCGTGCCCTCGACGAGCCGATCGCGGTCATCGGACTCGGATGCCGGTTCCCCGGGGACATCTCGAGCCCGGAGGAGTTGTGGCGGTTCCTTTCTGCCGGCCGCTCCGCGGTGTCCGAAGTACCCGCCGATCGCTG
>CAIOYU010000158.1 GCA_903862565.1 uncultured Actinomycetes bacterium
GGGGCTGAGGTACGGGGGCTGAGGTACGGCGCAAAAGGCCCATGCCCCGTGTCGGCGATACTTGACCGGTGAGCGCGACGTTCTGTGGGCGGCCGGTGGCCGGCGATCGAGCGCTGATCATGGCGATCGTCAACCGCACCCCGGACTCGTTCTACGACCGCGGTGCGACGTTCACCGACGACGCGGCCAAGGACGCCGTCCACGGCCTGGTCGCCGAGGGCGCCGACGTCATCGACATCGGCGGGGTCAAAGCCGGGCCGGGCACGGTCGTCGACGCCGCCGAGGAAATCGGGCGGGTGGTGCCGTTCATCGCGTGGCTGCGCGACGCCTATCCGGACCAGTTGATCAGCATCGACACCTGGCGGGCGTCCGTGGCGGCTCAGGCCTGCGCGGCGGGTGCGGACATCATCAACGACACCTGGGCGGGTGCCGACCCGGCCCTGCCGGACGTCGCCGCCGAATTCGACGCCGGTCTGGTGTGTTCGCACACCGGCGGCGCCGTCCCGCGGACCCGCCCCTTCCGGGTCAGCTACGGCACGACGGTGACCGGCGTCCTCGATGCCGTGATCGCGGAGGTCACCGCCGCCGCCGAGCACGCCGCCGCCGTCGGCGTCCGGCGTGACCGCATCCTCATCGACCCCACCCATGACTTCGGCAAGAACACCTTTCACGGACTTACTCTGTTGCGCCACGTGCCGGCACTGGTCGCCACCGGGTGGCCCGTCCTGATGGCGCTGAGCAACAAGGACTTCATCGGCGAGACTCTGGGGGTGGAACTGACCGAACGCCTGGAGGGAACGCTGGCGGCCACCGCGCTCGCCGCGGCCGACGGCGCGCGGATGTTCCGGGTGCACGAAGTCGGCGCCACCCGGCGGGTATTGGAGATGGTCGCCTCGATCAAGGGCAGCCGCCCACCGACGCGCACGGTGCGGGGGCTGGCATGACGCCAGATCGCGCTTCGACCGACGCGTGGCTCACCGACCGGAGCTGGCACACCCCGGCCTGGACCGCCGACGAGTTGGTCGCCGTCAAGAACGGGCGCACCGTCTCCGTCGTGCTGCCCGCACTCAATGAGGCCCAGACCGTCGGGCAGGTGGTGGACACGATCACCCCGATGCTGGGCGGTCTTGTCGACGAGCTGATCGTGCTGGACTCCGGTTCCACCGATGACACCGAGAGCCGCGCCGCGGCCGCCGGCGCCCGGGTGGTCCACCGCGAGGCCGTTCTGCCCGGTATTCCCGCGCAGCCGGGCAAGGGCGAGGCGCTGTGGCGCTCGCTGGCGGCCACCACCGGTGACGTCATCGTGTTCATCGACTCCGACCTCATCGACCCCGACCCGATGTTCGTCCCGCGACTGCTCGGCCCGCTGCTCACCGAAGAGGGCATCCACCTGGTCCGTGGCTACTACCGCCGCCCGCTGAAGGTGGGCGACGGCGAGGACGCCACGGGCGGGGGACGGGTGACCGAACTGGTGGCCCGCCCGTTGCTGGCGGCGCTTCGGCCGGAACTGGGGTGTGTGATGCAACCGCTGGGCGGCGAATACGCCGGGACCCGCCAATTACTGACCTCGGTGCCGTTCGCCCCGGGTTACGGCGTGGAGATCGGCATCCTGATCGACACCTACGACAGGTACGGTCTCGATGCGATAGCCCAGGTCAACCTCGGGGTGCGGACCCACCGCAACCGGCCCACCAGCGAGTTGGGGCCGATGAGCCGGCAGGTGATCGCGACCCTGCTGACGCGCTGCGGCATTGCCGACTCGGGGGCCGGCCTGATCCAGTTCATCGCCGACGGAGACTGCTATGCGACGCGCACCTCGGGTGTGTCGCTGGCCGATCGGCCGCCGATGGCGGACATGCGGCAGGATCGGTGACGTGACGCTGATCCTGCTGTACCTGGTGGTGCTGATCCTGGTGGCCATCGTGCTGTTCGGCATCGCCAGCCTGGTGTTCGGCCGCGGTGAACAGCTGCCGCCCCTGCCGGGCGCGACCACCGCGACGGTGCTGCCGGCCATCGGAGTGACCGCCGCCGACGTCGACGCGGTGAAGTTCACCCAGGTGCTGCGCGGCTACAAGACCAGCGAGGTGGACTGGGTGCTCGAACGCCTGGGTCACGAGTTGAATCTGTTGCACGCCGAGGTTGCCGCGCTGCGCAAGTCCGCCGGCCTGTTCGAGCCGGCTTCCCACCATCGGCCGCACGCCGCCGTCCCGGACGCCGTGCCTTTCATCGAAGAGTGAGTGCAGCCGACCCGGACGACGGCCGGCCCCGATGCGACTGGGCGCAGGGCAGCCAGTTGTACCGCGACTACCACGACACCGAATGGGGCCGCCCGCTGCGCGGAAGGGTGGCCCTGTTCGAACGGATCACGTTGGAGGCCTTCCAGAGTGGGTTGTCCTGGCTGACC
>CAIOYU010000159.1 GCA_903862565.1 uncultured Actinomycetes bacterium
CAAGCTCGCCGCCGACGTCATCGTGATCGCCGACTCCGACAACTGGACCGCCGAGATCCCCGCGCTGACAGTCTCATTGCGCGGTATGGCCGACTGTGTGGTGGAGGTGGCCACCCTCGATCACGGCCTGCACTCCGGGCTGTGGGGCGGCGTGGTCCCGGACGCGGTGACCGCCCTGATCCGGCTGCTGGCCACCCTGCACGACGACGACGGGAACGTCGCCGTGGCGGGCCTGCACGAAGCGGCCGTCGCGCCGGTGGACCGCGGCGCGCAGTGGGTGAGGGTCGAGTCGGGACTCCTCGACGGCGTCAGCGAGATCGGTTCCGGCACCGTGGCCCAACGGATGTGGGCCAAACCCGCCATCACCGTCATCGGCATCGACACCACCCCGATCGCCAAGGCGTCCAACACGCTGATCCCGCGGGCACGCGCCAAGATCAGCCTGCGGGTGGCACCGGGTGGCGATGCGGCCGAACACCTCGACGCCCTGCGCCGCCACCTCGAGCAGCACGCCCCCTGGGGAGCACAGGTCACCGTCACCGCCGGCGACGTCGGACAGCCCTACCGCATCGACGCCACGGGCCCGGTGTACGACGCCGCCCGGGAAGCGTTCCGGCAGGCCTGGGGAGCCGACGCCGTCGATATGGGCCTGGGCGGTTCGATACCGTTCATCGCCGAATTCGCCGACGCTTTCCCGGACGCCACGATCCTGGTCACCGGCGTCGAGGATCCGGGCACCCAGGCGCACAGCGTGAACGAGAGCCTGCACCTCGGTGTGCTCGAACGGGCCGCCACCACCGAGGCCCTGCTCCTGCAGAAAATCGGTCAGTCCGACAGATAGGTTTCCCCGCCCTTCGGGAACCCACCGCCATAGGTGGAGATGTGGACGTGGGTGAGGTGGTTGCCGTCCGGACTGCCGCGATTCTCCATCAGGTGGGGCTTGCCGCTGGCGGGACGGTAGGTCTGCTGCCAGATCACGTACTCGAGCCCGAACTTGTCGGCGTTGGCGAAGGTGAAGGCCACGATGCGATCACCCAGGGCCCGTCCCTCCGGTGTATCCCAGTTGGGGATCATGACGTCGATGGCCAGGCCGTTGGGATGCCACTTCATGCTGTCCGGCCGAACTCCGCTCATCTCGCGGATCTCCGGAAACTTCGCGCTGATGGCACGTTCGGCCATGATCGTCTGAACCTGGAGTCCGCGCTCACTGCAGACACCGGCCGGCAGCGCCCGCCGGATGACCCGGACGTAGTTGGAGGCCGCCGGCACGGCCTTGGCCGCCACGATCTGGGGCTGCCATCCGGGGGCTTCGGAGGGGTGGACGGGAGCAAAAGCGACGGTCGTGGGGACGGCAAGAGCAGCCAAGATCCACACCACCAGGCGTTCAAAGCGTCGCATCGGTCCTCCGGTCAATTACCTGCGGCGTGTGTCCCGCGATCGTTACTTGACCGTGATGTCGTTGGAAATGAGGCCGGTGTTACATCTGATGCTTTTGGTGCGCGAGTGTCGCTGTGAATCCGGTAACGCGCCGTCGCGTGAATTGCGTGCACCGACGCCGTCGACTATTTTTTTAGACGAAAGGTAGGTATTCGTAATATTTCTACGGATTTTGCTCTCTCGCTCGCTGACGTCCGGCTTGTGCAAACAGCCCGGCTGCTTGAGTCGCTCGTCGATGACGACCAACTCGACAGTGCAGCAGTGAAGCGCGCCGTCCGCGCTCTTGAGGAAGCCCAGCGCGAAATCAAAGAACTGCGCGCTGTCTCCGTCGGCGACGGTCCGGCGCTGGGTTAACCAGATCTAGGACATCGGGTCGTCGGCACCGCCGCAACGGGCCCGAATGTCCGCCAGTGGCTGCCGAATCGCCTGGATGTCGGCCTTGGTTTGCGGGTTGGCATCGAGATATTGCTGCACCTGGGCGCGGATGTCGTCGCGCGGCTGACCCTTGAGGCCGGTCATGAAGGCGTTCGCGTCAGGATGGGTGAACAGATAGGCCGATGTCGCCGCTGAGACGCCGGCCGCCACGCCCGAGAGGTCTGCGGCGGTGCAATTGGGTGGGTCGGCCACCGCGACGGGGGCGTTCGCGAACAGGCAACCGGCAAGAACACCGGCACTGATCGCACCAAGAGTTGAGCGGCGAACCGACATGTGTGACTCCTCGGGTAGATGAGAAACGGGTTAGGTATCGAATGCGGTGGGCTAGCGCGGACCTCTGCCGCCTCCGCCGCCGGGCCTGCCGCCGCCCCCGCCGATTCCCGGTCTGCCGGCACCGTAACCAGGATCCACTGGGCGATTGCTACCGAGGCCGCGGTTGGGCAGATCGAAGACGATGCCGGGGTCGTAATCGTCGTAGTAGAGGCAGAGCGGGTCGTTGAAGTCGTAGCAGGGATACGGGCTGTAGGGCGCCGAGGGGGCCGGCGCGCTGTTCGAGCCGCCGCGAACGTCTCCGCTGGCGCACAGCGTGCTGCCGCCGCTGTAGTTGCAGTCAGCTCCCGCCGGCGCGGCAACGGACAGTGGCGCTGCCGCAGCAACCAAGGCCAGCAATGGGATCAGTAGACCCGTCCGTGCCTGCACGGTTGACCTCTTTCCGGTGGACGTGAAGATCAGTCAATCACGCCGGCGCTCTATCAGGATCAGGCGTTCTCGTCGACGATCTTCTGAATCAGCGAGCCCGCGCTCGCCGCCTTGACGTTGTACTGGGCCATCGCGATCGCGCCCTTCTCGTCGACGAGGAACGTCGACCGGATCACGCCCTGCACGGTCTTGCCGTACATCTTCTTCTCCCCGAACGCGCCCCACGCGGT
Source organism: uncultured Actinomycetes bacterium (assembly GCA_903862565.1). Lineage (GTDB taxonomy): Bacteria > Actinomycetota > Actinomycetes > Mycobacteriales > Mycobacteriaceae > Mycobacterium. The sequence goes on from CAIOYU010000159.1 coordinate 2,802, forward strand.
GAGCACCTTCTTCTCGGGATCGGAGAGCAGCGGGAAGGTCAGTTCCTCGGCATCGCGGAACTTGGCAAGTTTCTCCGGCTTGTCCGGGGAAATGGCCACGACGTCGATTCCGGCGCCGTTGAGGTCGGCCATGCCGTCGCGGAAGCTGCAGGCCTGCTTGGTGCATCCCGGAGTCGAGGCGGCCGGGTAGAAGTAGACGATCACCTTGCGGCCTTTGAAGTCCGAAAGCTTCACGGTCTTGCCGTCAGCGTCCGGCAGGCCGAACGCCGGTGCCTTGTCTCCGACTTCCAAGCGTGCTGTATCCGTCACGATCCATCCCTTCTCGAGCCTTCTGAACTAGGGTAGTGCCGCAGTGCGGTAATCAGGGGGGCGGAAGCGAGGACTGAAGTGGCGGAGCGGGATCCCGAAGTCATCAAACAGGAGATCGCCCAGGCGCGTGATCGACTTGCGTTGACGGTCGATTCGCTCGCCGAGCGCGCCAACCCGCAACGGGTGGCCGACGACGTCAAGAACGCCGCTCTGGAGTTCCTCAAGCAGCCTGCCGTCGTCGCTGCGCTCGCTGGCCTGAGCGCCATCACCGTGGTGATCGTGGTGCGCGCGATTCGGCGGTAGTCACCTGATCGATCGATCGCGGACAGGCGTCGACTCAGCGTCGGCGCAGCAATCCGCCCAGTGGGCCCCGGATCGCCGGGGGATTGGCCTGTAGGCCAAGTCGACTGCAACCGTAGACGCGGAGCGGTACCTGGCCGTCGCTGCGGCGCCCGGTCGGCGGGACCGGTGTGCTCGACGTGTCGCTCGCCATGTTCCTACGCCTTCTCGCGTTCAACTGATTCAGGTAGCTGGATTAGCGGTGCTCGCGCCACCAGCAAAGATGAGGTTAGCAGAACTGCACTCATTCGCGCACGTCGAACAAGCTAATTTTTGATGTTCGGCGTGTCACGGCTATGTAAAGGCCGTCGGGTCGCTCATCAGGAAATGTTGCCCGACTAACGCGGGCCCGGGCCGGGGAAAACGCACTGACGGATGCCGACGGTGCGGTAAGTTTCCGCTCGGGAAGGTAGGACGATGACCGACGACGCAGCCCGTTTTGGCGATCCCCGTATTCCGGCTGAGACGATCACCTCCCACACGCATCTGTTTCATCTGACCGCCGTGCCGCCGACCACCTACAGCGGTGGTTCTCTGCAACAGGCTCACGAGGACAATTTCCCCATCCTCAAAGGTCAGGAGGCCAGCATCCAGCTCATCAGGCTGGCGCCCGGCGGGATTCGCGAGCCGCACTGGCACCCGAGCGCCTGGGAACTCAACCTTGTCACCCGCGGCGTTGCGACCTGGTCGCTCATCGACGGAAACGGCAACAACGAGAGTTTCGAGGCGCATGTCGATGACTTGGTGTTCGCGCCCCAGGGTTCCTTCCACTATTTCGAGAACCGCGGCACTGAAGACCTCGACGTGCTGATCGTTCAGAACACCAGCGCACCGGAAGACAAGGACAACATCGGTCTCGGTCAGACCATCAGCAAAACGCCGCCCCAGGTCCTGGCCGCCATCTTCGGCGTTCCCCCTGACACATTCAAGAACTTCAAGAAGATTGACGACGCCGTCGTCATCCTTCGGGCGACCTGACTGGAAGGACTCCACCAATGTCGATCAACCGTCGCAAGGTCATGGGCGGAGCGGGTGTCGCCGGCGCTGCCGCCGCGACCGGCGCAGGTGTTGATCGGCTGCTCGCCGGAAATCCGGAGACCCACTCGGGGGAGTCCCTGGTTGACGACGCGACGCGCTTCGGCGATCCGCGAGTTCCGGCTGAGACGATCACCTCGCAGTCCCATCTGTTTCATTTCGGGGCGGAGACGCCAAGCACCCACGACGGCGGCGCTTTCGTCCAAGCCTCAGGGGACAATTTTCCGATTCTCAAGGGTCAGGAAGCCAGCGTCGTGATGCTCACGTTGCAGCCCGGAGGTATCCGCGAACCACACTGGCATCCCAGTGCCTGGGAACTCAACATCGTCACCCAGGGCGTGGCGGCATGGGTCATGATCGACGGGAACGGCAACCACGAGAGCTTCGACCAGCGCGTCGGTGACGTGGTGTTCGCGCCGCAGGGCTCTTTTCACTACTTCGAGAACCGTGGCACCGAAGACATGAAGATCGTCATCATCCAAAACACCAGTGCCCCGGAGGATAAGGACAACATCGGCATCGGCGAGTCGCTGAGCCGTCTGCCACCGCGGGTGTTGTCCGCGGTCTTCGGTGTCCCCCCGGAGACGTTCGCATCCTTCAGGAAAATCGAGAGCTCGATCGTCATCCTGCGGTCGCACTGAGCAGCTCGTCGCCCATGTTCTGTTTTTAAGCCGCCAGCCGCGCCGCGAAACCAAAAACCCCAGCCGAAGCTGGGGTTTTTGCTTGTGCGCCGTCAGGGTTTCGAACCCCGGACCCGCTGATTAAGAGTCAGCTGCTCTACCAACTGAGCTAACGGCGCGTCAACCGCGAAAGCGACAATAACAGGCTTACCGCTGCGAGGCGAAAAGACCTCCCGGTCTAGGTGCTGACCTGCGCAATCCGGAGTGCGCGTGTCGGTGCACCTACACTCGGTATGTCCAGAGCGACCGCATCGCGTCGCACGCATCAACACGATTGTGAGGTCGAGTCCGCCATGTCCGTGGTCGGGTCCGGGCTTCGTCGGAGGCTGCGTCGATCGATGGCGATGATCGTCGTCATTCCCGCTCTGGTGGCCGGGGTCAGCGCGTGCGCAGGTCAGCCCGCCCACGACAAGGTCCTGACCGACAAGGCCACGCCCTATACCGATCTGCTGGTTCCGAAACTGACGGCGACGGTCCAGGACGGCGCCGTCGGGGTCCCCGTCGACCAGCCGGTCACAGTCACCGCACGCGGTGGGGTGCTCGGCGAGGTCACCATGCGCGACGACGCCGGCACGGCCATTCCCGGCCGGACGAGCCCGGACGGG
>CAIOYU010000160.1 GCA_903862565.1 uncultured Actinomycetes bacterium
CCGGAGCGCGCCAGCATGGCGGCGATCTCCAGTGCCTGCTCACCGGTGTCGGGCTGACTCACGAGCAGCGAGTCGGTGTCCACCCCGAGGCTCTTGGCGTACTCCGGATCCAGGGCGTGCTCGGCGTCGATGAACGCCGCGATACCGCCGGCGGCCTGGGCGTTGGCCACCGCGTGCAGAGCGACAGTGGTCTTGCCGGAGGACTCCGGGCCGTAGATCTCCACGACGCGGCCGCGAGGCAATCCACCGATGCCCAGGGCCACGTCCAGAGCGATGGACCCGGTCGGGATGACCGAGATGGGCTGGCGAACCTCGTCACCGAGGCGCATCACCGCGCCCTTGCCGTGATTCTTCTCGATCTGCGCCATCGCGAGTGCGAGAGCCTTCTCGCGATCGGGGGCCTGCTGCGCCATGGGTATCTCCGTTTCGTTGTGTTCGGTTGACCGGTGTTTGGTCGGTTGGCCGCGACATTAGAGAAGGGCTCCGACAAAACGGTGTCGGTCGAACACTGCCCACAATAACGAACATGTGTTCGACGGCAAGCAAGGCGGCCTGGCGTGTCGTCAGCCGACCATCGGACGGATCACCATTGGTCGCGCGGCACGTCGAAGTCGGCACACAGCGCCCGCCACACCTCGCGCGGGTCGACGCCGGCCTCGATCGCCTGGACGGCGGTGCGTCCACCCAGCCGGGTCAGCACGTGGTCCACCAGCAGAGAACCGCCACGCACCGAGCCGAACTGCGCCTCGACCAGCTCGTGAAATTCCGTCAGCCGCACGTCCCAAACCTACCCAGCGCTCAGCGCCTCGCGGCACACCCGCACCGGGTCGGCAACGCCGGCAACGCTCTCCCCCGCGCGTCTCGCCGCCTGCCGGTAGCGCGGATCACTGCGCACCGCATTGACCTCGGCGACCAGCGCCTGCACAGTCAGCGGCCGCACCAACCGCGCACTACCTTGGCGCACAACACGATTCGCCAGCTCCCACTGATCGCCGCCACCCGGAACCACCACCAGCGGCACCCCGGCCAGCAACGTCTTGGACAGGATTCCATGCCCGGCCCCGCAGACCATGACATCGGCCTGGCGCAGCAGTTCGTCCTGGCGGCCCAGACCTACCGTCGCCCACGGCGGCACCGCCACGTCCTGTCCGCCCAGCCGGGACACCACCACCCGGGCACCATCGGGCAGCCCGCTGCCGGGCACCAGGTGCTCAAGGGCGAGTTCGGTCAGTCCCGCCGTGCCGGTCGTGGCCGTCGAGGGCGCCACCACAATCACCGGCCCCTCCCCCGGGGGCACCGGCAGCACAGCAGCCGTCGGCTCGAAGTGCAACGGGCCGACGACGACGGCCTCGTCCGGCCAGTCCGGGCGGGGCACCTCGAGTGCCGGCAGGGTGGCGACGAGTCGTCGAAGAGGTCCGGGATCGCGATCCGGCAGCCCTATCGACCGACGGGCCGCACCACGTTGCCGGGTACCGGCCTTGACCGACCGCGCGCTGAGCGCCCTCATCACGGTATCGCGCACCCTCCCGCGGACGCCGGTGCCGGGGGCCAGTCCGCTGCCCACCGGGGGCAGGCCTCTCGACGGCAGATACAGCGGGTGCGGGCTCAGTTCGATCCAGGGCACCCCGATCAGCTCGGCCGCCATGCCGCCGCAGGTCGTGATGGCGTCGGACACCACCAGATCCGGCTGAAGATGTTGCAGAACAGGCTGGTTCAGCACGGCCATCCGGGCGGCCCGCTGGTGGAGCTTGGCTCCGGAGTCGGCATCGTCGTCGGACTCCTCCGGGTGAAGACCCGCCAACTCCACCGCCTCGACACCGGCAGAGCCGGCGACCTCGAGCCACTGCGTGCCGGTCAGCAGAACCGGGGAATCACCGGCCGCCAGGAACCGCAGGCACAGCGCGATCGCCGGGAACGCATGCCCGGGATCAGGCCCGGCGACCACGGCGACCCGCATCGTCACACCCTGTCACAGCGCTTCCCTGCGCCATTACGCTGGCAGGCATGACCGAACTCGACATCGTGTGCACCGACATCAACAATGCCGCCGTCAACAATGCCGCCATCAACAATGCCCACGCGGTCGAAGTTCTGCTGACCTCGCTGCAGGCCCAGGACACCGACGGCGTCGGGGCGGTTCTCGATGACAACCTCGTCTACCAGAACGTCGGATTCCCGACCATCCGCGGGCGGGCCCGCGCGATGAAGCTGTTCCGCGCCATGGAGGGCAGACCCAGGTTCGAGGTGAAGATTCACCGCATCGCGGTCAACGGCTCCACCGTGCTCACCGAGCGAACCGACGTCCTGGCGTTCGGTCCGGTCCGGGTGCAGTTCTGGGTGTGCGGGACGTTCGAGGTGCACGACGGCCGGATCACGTTGTGGCGCGACTATTTCGACATGTTCGACATGACCAAGGCACTTGTCCGCGGAATCCTCGGGGCGGCGATCCCGGCGCTGCGTCCGACGTTGTAGCCACCCGCGTTCCCCGGGGCCATGCCGCGTCGTCGAGTCCTTCCGGCTGTCTTACGGGGTTTTCTGGGCACGTTCACCAGCCGTTACTCCGACCTCGACGGCTATTGGTTGTTCGGATTCCTGGCCGGCGACCTCGACACCGTGACGATGGACCTCCTCGAGGTGTGCGCCGGGGCTTTCACGCCCTTGGACGTCACCCGTCGGCTGGCCGCGCAGCGGTTCGCCGAACAGGTTGTCAAATCCGGACTGCCACGGGACTGGATCCGCGCCGCGGATCTGACCATGACCGTCGGGCTCGACAGCGCCGCCGGAACCATCAACGGCCACAACGTAACCGGGCACATCGTGCGATTTCGGGCCCGCGCTGTCACCGATCTGGGCAGAAGCTACGAGAGGACGGCGTCGATCTTCGTGGCACCGCACGACCCGATGCTCGAGTCGCGAAGCCTGCGCGCGACCCCGCGGTGATGCAGGGGCGGCGGGGTTACCGCAGTTGTTCGAGTTCCTCGAAGGCCTGCGCCCAGCCCAGTAGCCGGTCGGTGGCGCCGCTGAGTTCGTTGCGATAGCGCTGCTGGCTGGGAGAGAACGACCCGGCGTTGGCGGAGGACACCAATTGCGCTGCCGCAGTGACCATCTCGTTGTACTGCCGCACGCCGCTGTTGAGTTGGGCGGTGAACGCGTTGATGGTCGGGGCCAGATAAGCTCGCGAGTCCGGGGCCTCTCCGGCGGCACGCTCCATCGCCACCACCTGACCCGCGGTCGCCACCATCGCCGCCGCAGAACGGCTGGCCGCATCGGTGAGTTCGCGGATCTCCTCGTCAGGCAGCATGCGACCGCGTTGCATCACGCCGAGCAGGGAGTGCAACCCCCGCTCCGAAGCACCCAGCGCCGCCATAGCCGGCCGAGCCACCGACCCCGCAGGGGTTCGGCTCGCGCCGGCCTGACGCTGCGGCGGCAACGGCTCACCGCGCAGCCACCGGTAACGCAGCAGAAGCAGCGTCGCGGGCACAGCAGCCCCAGCGGCCACCAGTCCGGTGATGAGCAACGCCCACACCGGAGTGCTCCACGTGGCCAGCAGCCCGGTGACCAGCACCCAGAACGCCGAGGTGAACGAGAAGAACACCCCGAGCCGCCGGGCCCAGCGTCGCTTACGCAGCTGCCGGGCCCGCGGGTCGGCCGCCGTACTGAGTGTGTGTGCCACGACGTCGGCGTACTCGCTGACGGCATCGATACCGCGTTGCAGGGCTGGGCGCTGCTTACGCCACGCCATACCCGGCGCTTGGGGTGTTACCGCCATCGAGGGTTCGCCTCCTGGTTGTGCCTATTGGCCGAGGGGCCGCTCAGGCTCGGGGGAACTGATCGGAGTGGCCGGAGTCGCCGTGGTCCCACCCGAGGTCAGCGCGTCACCGCGCATCGACGCCCGGATCTGCTCCAGCCGGGAGTGGCCGGCCATCTGGACGCCAGCCTGCTGAACTTCCATCATCCGACCCTGGACCGAGTTCTGCGCCAACTCAGCCGAGCCCATGGCATCGGCGTAGCGACGCTCGATCTTGTCGCGGACCTCGTCGAGGCTCGGGGTGTTGCCCGGAGCGGCCAGATCGGTCATGGAACGCAGCGACTCGCTGACCTTCTCCTGCATCTTGGCCTGCTCGAGCTGGCTGAGCAGCTTGGTGCGCTCGCCGATCTTCTGCTGCAGCACCATCGAGTTCTGTTCGACCGCCTTCTTGGCTTGAACCGCTGCCTGAAGCGCCTGGTCGTGCATGACCTTGAGGTCTTCGACGCTCTGCTCGGCACTGACCAACTGAGACGCGAACGCCTCGGCGGCGTTGTTGTACTCGGTGGCCTTGGCGACGTCTCCGGCTGCGGTGGCCTGGTCGGACAGGGCGAGAGCCTGCCGAACGTTGGACTGGAGCTTCTCGATGTCGGCGAGCTGCCGGTTGAGCCGCATCTCCAGCTGACGCTGGTTACCGATCACCTGTGCGGCCTGCTGGGACAACGCCTGGTGCTGGCGCTGGGCGTCCTCGATCGCCTGCTGGATCTGGATCTTCGGATCGGCGTACTCGTCCACCTTCGCGCCGAACAGCGCCATGAGGTACTTCCACGCCTTGACGAACGGATTGGCCATCTAGGTGTCCCGCCTTCGAATCGAGTGCCGCATCAAGTGCCGCATTACAGTCGTGCCCAACTTGTCGGAGCCCAATTTATCGGGTCCGGACGTCAGCCCGCAGCCGCGTCGCCATGTCGGCGGATTAAATTCTGACGAATACGCGGATTAGGCGACCTTGGACACCGGATGTGTGATGACCACCTTGCCGGCATCCCGCGGGACGCTGGTGATCCGGACGAGCTCTTCGTGGCAGGCCATCGCGGCACCGGCGTCGGCCAGCACCCGCGACAGCGGAACATCCAAGGCGGCGCAGATCGCATGCAGAAGCTCACTCGAGGCTTCCTTGCGTCCGCGCTCCACCTCCGACAGGTAGCCCAGGCTCACCCGTGCGGTGTGGGAAACCTCCCGCAACGTGCGTCCCTGCGTCGTGCGGGCCCGGCGCAAGACGTCGCCGACCACTTCCCGCAGCATTACGGCCATCGCTGGTCCTCCCTCGAGTCGTTGCTGAGCGGACTCTCGGGCTTGCTCAGCAATACCCACAACGCCCGATAGCGGCGGTTGGTTCCCAGATCCGGCAAGTCGGAGCAGCGCCGGAATCGGCTTCCTCCCCCGCTGCGCGGCATCACTGCCTCCGGATGAGTTGCTGAGCGGTTGTCAGTCCTTGATGTGGGTGCCCCGGACCGCCGAGACGACGTAGTCGATTCCGGTGACCACAGTCAGCACGATCGCGGCGTACATCACCCACCAGGCCACTGTGGTCCACATCGGCGGCCAGTTGTGCAGGGGCAGAATGAACAACCCGATCGCGATGGCCTGGACCAGCGTCTTGAGCTTTCCGCCCCGGCTGGCCGGAATGACCCCGCGGCTGAGAACCGCGAACCGGAGCACCGTGACACCAATCTCACGAACCAGAATGACGACGGTCACCCACCAGGGCAGATCACCGAGCATCGACAACCCGACCAGGGCCGCCCCGATGAGCATCTTGTCGGCGATCGGGTCGGCCAGTTTCCCGAACTCGGTGACCATGTTGTATCTACGGGCCAGATCGCCGTCGAGCCGATCGGTGATCACCGCCACCGCGAAGACGGCGAAAGCGGTAACCCGGCTCGCCGTTTCGTGGCCGTCACCGGCGAAGAGAAACAGCAGAAAAACGGGGACCAGCACAAGCCGCAGCGCGGTCAGCAGGTTGGCGAGATTGGCAACCCCGGCAGTGGACTCCGTCGGCGGAGTTTGGGGTTGGCCCGGCACGGCATCAGACTATCGGTTCGGAACGCTTCTACACCTGCGACCGCTAGGGTTTTCGCGTGACCGAGTTCTCACCGGGGGCACCAGTCGCGGACTGCAGCGGGTGCGACGTCATCGTCCGGCGTGCCCGGACCACCGACGTTCCGGGCATCAAGCAACTCGTCGACACCTACGCCGGAAAGATCCTGCTCGAGAAGAACCTCGTCAACCTCTACGAAGCAGTGCAGGAATTCTGGGTCGCCGAGGTCGACGGAAAGATCGTCGGATGCGGCGCCCTGCACGTGCTCTGGGCCGACCTCGGCGAGCTGCGAACCGTGGCGGTCAACCCCGGTGCCATCGGCAGGGGCATCGGCCACGCGATCGTCGATCGCCTGGTGCGGGTGGCGCGGGACCTGGAGTTGAAGCGGTTGTTCGTGCTCACCTTCGAGACCGAGTTCTTCGGTCGGCACGGGTTCGCCGAGATTGAAGGCACACCGGTCAGCGCCGAGATCTATGACGAGATGCGCCGCTCCTATGACGTCGGCGTCGCGGAGTTCCTCGACCTGAGCTACGTCAAGCCCAACACTCTCGGCAACAGCCGAATGCTGCTGACGCTCTGACGCTCTGACGCTCTCGCGCCTTTAGAAGTCCTCGGGGATCCCGGAGTCCTCGTCGTCCGCACCGCCCCCGCCACGGATCAGCATCAGCGTCCCGGCGAGTTCGTCGGGCTTGACCAGGACCTCGCGGGCCTTCGACCCCTCTGAGGGCCCGACGATGTCACGGCTCTCCATCAGGTCCATCAGCCGGCCCGCCTTGGCGAACCCGACCCGAAGCTTGCGCTGCAGCATCGAGGTAGAACCGAACTGGCTGGACACCACCAGTTCGACGGCCTGCAGGAGCAGTTCCAGATCGTCGCCGATGTCCGCATCCACCTCGCCGCGTTCGCCGTTGGGCTTACCGGTCGTGACACCGTCGGTGTAGTCCGGCTCGGCCTGGTCCTTGCAGGCCTGCACGACGGCCTGGATCTCCTCGTCGCTGATGTAGGCACCCTGCATGCGGATCGGCCGGCTTGCCCCCATCGGCAGGAACAGTCCGTCGCCCATGCCGATGAGCTTCTCCGCCCCCGGTTGATCCAGGATGACGCGGCTGTCGGTGAGCGACGACGTCGCGAACGCCAGACGCGAGGGCACGTTGGTCTTGATCAGGCCGGTGACGACGTCGACCGAGGGCCGCTGGGTGGCCAGCACCAGGTGAATGCCTGCGGCGCGGGCCTTTTGGGTGATCCGCACGATCGCCTCCTCAACGTCGCGGGGAGCAGTCATCATCAGGTCGGCGAGCTCGTCGACGATCGCGACGATGTACGGGTACGGCTTGTAGACCCGCTGGCTGCCCAGCGGCGTGGTGATCTCTCCGGAGCGCACCTTGGCGTTGAAATCGTCGATGTGACGCACCCGGGAGGCCTGCATGTCCTGGTAGCGCTGCTCCATCTCCTCGACCAGCCAGGCCAGCGCTGCCGCCGCCTTCTTGGGCTGGGTGATGATCGGCGTGATCAGGTGCGGAATACCCTCGTAGGGAGTCAGTTCCACCATTTTGGGATCGACGAGAATCAGCCGAACCTCATCCGGAGTCGATCGGGCGAGCAACGAAACCAGCATCGAGTTGACGAAGCTTGACTTGCCCGAACCGGTCGAGCCGGCCACCAGGAGGTGCGGCATCTTGGCCAGGTTCGCCGAGACGAAGTTGCCCTCGATGTCCTTGCCGAGACCGATGACCAGTGGGTGATGGTCCCGGCGCGTCGACGGCGCGGTGAGAACGTCGGCGAGGCGGACCATTTCGCGGTCGGTGTTGGGCACCTCGATGCCCACCGCGGACTTGCCGGGGATCGGCGCCAGTAGCCGGACGCTGTCAGTGGCTACCGCGTAGGCGATATTACGTTGCAGCGCAGTGATTTTCTCGACCTTGACACCGGGTCCGAGCTCCACCTCGTAGCGGGTCACCGTCGGACCACGGGTGCAGCCGGTGACGGCGGCGTCAACCTTGAACTGATCGAGAACCGATGAGATGGCCTCCACCATGGTGTCGTTAGCCGCACTGCGCCGCTTGGGTGGGTCTCCGGGAATGAGCAGATCCAGTGCCGGCAGGGTGTAGGAGCCCTCGACGACGCGGTCCAACGGCTTGGCGTCGTCCCGCTTGGCGTCCGACGGTGCGGTTGCGGACGGCGCCGCCTCGGACTCGGTGACGGCGGGCTTCCTGGCTTCAAGTTCTCTGGGCGTGGCCAACTTTCGACGCCGGGGCTTGAGCGGTTCGGTGAGATTCGCCATGACGGCGGATGCGGCACCCGCGGGAGCGCTCAGCGGGGAGGCCTCGTCGGGTTCGTCGAGTGGGTAGTTGTCGTAAGGGGATCCGGTCGGGAGGCCTCCGATCGGACCGGTGTTGCCCGCCCGGGCCGGCGCTTCGTCGGCATAGGCCCGCGGGTCCCGGGAGCCCCGAGAAGCCGGGCGGCCACCGAACGAGTTACGAGGCGGCGCAAAGCTCCTACCGGCACCACCGCGGGGACGGCGGTCGGCACCGCGGTCAGGCACGGCGTCGCCGACCCCGTCCGCGGCTCCGTCCTCTGCGAAGTCCCCGTCGAACTCCGATGCGAAGTCCGCCGCGGCGTCCCCGGCATGATCGCCCGCATAGCTCCCGTCGTAGTCGGTCGAGTAGTCGGTCGAGTAGTCGGTCGAGTAGTCCTCGTCGTAGTCGCCGTCGTACTCGCCGTCCCCGTCGAGGTCGTCGGCGTAGCGGCGACCGTACCGGGTGGCGAACATGGCGTAGAGGGCCTCGGGAACCTCCCGGATCGTGGTGCCGGTGATCAGCAGCACCCCGAAGACCACCGCGAAGACCAGCAGTGGGGTGGCGATCCACACGGACAATCCGTCAGAGAGCGGGCCGCCG
>CAIOYU010000161.1 GCA_903862565.1 uncultured Actinomycetes bacterium
ACTGCCGGTGATGTAGGGAGTCACCGTCGGGGTGACCGCCAGACCGGTGACCGATGTGAAGTCCTGGTACACCTCCGGGTAGGCGTTCACCGCGAGCTTGGCCCGGTCCGCGCACTTCTGCGACCCACCACTTCCGTTGGGGCAGTGCGTGTTCCACAGGAACAGCATCCCCGTGGTGTAGTAGGCGTGGGCCTTCAGCTTCTCTGCTCCTTCGCCGCTGGCGAACAGCTGCGCATCAATGGATGCCTTCGCGCCCGCATCGATGGCGAACACCCCGTACGGCGTCACCTCGTAGAACGGCTGCGCCGTGAACAGGTCCGCCTCCTTCTTGATCTGGCCGCCCGGTGGAAGATTCACCTCTACCGACGGTCCGGCCTGGACCGCGAGCATCATCGCCGCCGAGTACTTACCCGGGATGAACTTGCGGAGGATCCCGTTGGGGACATAGGCGTAGCCGTAGGCGATGGTATTGAGATCGAAATTGACCTCCACAGAGGCCTCGGGAATTCTCTCGTCGGTGAACACCTTGCTCGCGAGGTGGTTCGGATCCTCCGGGGTGCCGCTGACGATCCGGATCGGCACCGCGTTGCAGTCGGTGCAGGCTGGGTTGTAGTACCCGGCGGAGGGGCCCGATCCCGAGAACAGCGGATCGGTGAACTCCACACCGTCAACCATGACCGCCGGCCCGCCGTAAGTGCCGCCGTTGATCGCATAGGTGACCGCGCTACTGAGGTCATCGGCGCAGACGGTTTCCCGGCACGTCTGGTAGTTGGCCGTGAACTTCAGCTGAGGATTGGGGCTGAGTTCGGCCCACGAGTCGACCACGGCGGGTCGGTTGAAGACGTCGTAGGTGCCGGTCCACTCCTCCAGCCTGCCGTTGGCGTTGCCCGCATTGGTACCCACCGCGACGACCGGAACGATTTCGATCGTCGAGCCGCCCTGGGTGTTCTGACCCGAGGCGACGCTGGGCAGCACCACGTTCACCGGGGCCTGCCAGCCGTTGCCGGCCAGTCCGTACCAGCCGCCGTCGAAGCCTGTCCACAGCTTCGTTGCACCGTCCGACATGCCGACGAGAAGACCGCTGGAGTCCGGCTTTTTACCTCCCTGACCCTGGTCGTAGGCGCCCCAGGGGGCCATCGCCGTCACATCGGCGTTCCACCCTTTACCGAAGAGCTGACCCCACCGTCCTTCACCGTCAGCACTGAAATTGCCGTCCCACCACCAGACCTGCCCCTGGTAATTGGGGTCGGTGCTGCTGGTTCCGATGAACAGCTTGTTGCCGTAGGACACCATCGCCTTCACCGCGCCCTGCGCCGGCGGTTGGCCGCCCGCGGGGTACAAACCGCCGTTGGAGGCCGTCCTCACCCCGCATCCGGTGCAGATCGTGCCGTCCCAGAACTTGACCTGCCCGTTGCCCAGCCCGATAGCCACCGCATAGGGGCGCACCGTCTCCACACCGTCGACCACCTCACGGGGGCCGAAAGCCGCCATGGACGTCACCGGCGAGCCCCAGCCATCGGCGATCTCGACCCACTGCCGCTTGGGATCCCACCACTCCAAGCCGCCGGGGACCCCGTTTCCACCCAGGCCCACCAGAACGCCGTAATCCTCCGGAGTCGCGCCCCAGTGCTCGACGATGCCGGTGACCGCCTGTTGCCAACTGTTGTCCTGCTTCAGGTACTCCCAGTTGTCGGACCAGTCGGCGACCTGGTTTCCACCCTCGGGGCCGGTCCAGTACAGCACCTGACCCGCGCCCGTGCCGATCATGAAACCGTCGGCGTACTTGGCCACAGCGGTCACCGGGCCCTGGACGGGCAGGCTGGCCGCCGACAGCAGATCCGTCCAGGTTCCGCCGTCGCCGTCGGTATCAGGCCGCCACATCTTGACGTCCCCGCTCTGCAGACCAGCGATGATGACGGACTGTTTGACCGTCCCGGATGTCCTGATCGCGTCGAGCACGTCATCGCCGGTGTACACCAGTTGGCTCGGGCCGTTCACCAGGTACACGCCCTCGCCCCCGGCGAAGCCGCTGGTCTCACCCGGAGACCACTGGAACTTGTCGACGGTGGTGCCCGCCGCCACCCCGCCTCCGCTGAGCGCTTCACCGTAGGTGATCCGCCCGCCGTCATCGAGGTTGGCGACCGTCATGACGTTGCCGGGCGCGGCCACGAACATCTTCCCGGTGACATCGAGGTTCTCGGACTGGGCCGGGAGACTCACGTAGTAACCGGGGTTGAAACTCGGCCCGACCCCGGTGATCGTGACCCCGTCCGGGATTCCGGGACCGGCCACCTGCAGACCCACCCACGACTGGGCACCGGGACCCTGCGGGCGACCCGGCTCCCGCTCACCGCTGGGACCCTTTGAGGAGTACGTCAGGAATCCCTGGGTGCTGTTGGCGCTCGCGGTTAGGGTGCCCGACACGACACCCGGGGTGTTCGGCAAATTCGACGACCACATCGTCAACGATTCAGAAGGCACAAGATTGGAGGTGGACACTACGTATCTGGCCGTTGCGTCACCCTGACCATTGGTCGCGTAGCCGTTTTCCTCGACAATCGTGGTCCCCGGCGCGACCCCGTCCCCAGTTACCGTGGCGCCCACGAAACTTGCGGGGTCCACCGAGTCCGGCAATCTGAGAGTGAGTTCGTTACCTGCCACATCGGAGTAGGCAAATGCACTCACGGACCCGGTGTACGTGGCGCACTGACACCCACCTTCCTTGGTCGCGATAGAGCCGATCGCTCCGGAGAAGCTGATCGGAACGGGCTTGCCGGTGTTCCCGGCGAACACCGGAACTTCCAGGCTCAACAGCTTGGTCACGCCCGAGGTGAAAGTCCCGATGATGTTCTGCGTGCCGTCGGTCCAGATGGACACCTCACCGGAGGCGGAGCCCGCGGGGTTGGTGGCGGAAACAAAAGACTCGCCGAATTCGATCAGGTCGGCGTAGCCCGTCGGGTCGCAGGAGGAGTTGCCGGCGCAGTAGTTGATGTCGGTGCCCGTGGCTTCCAGCAATTCCTGCGGCGCGGCGGCGGGTGCGGCCGGCGCAGCGGGTTCGCCGGTCGCCGGAGTCTGACTCTGGGTG
>CAIOYU010000162.1 GCA_903862565.1 uncultured Actinomycetes bacterium
ATACGTTGACGTTGTTGTGCTGCCGGCCGGGGCTCTCACTCCGGGCTTCGCGGTCGGGGTTCCCATCCAATTCCCAACACTCTGACGAAAGCGATCCGGCGGCTCGCTTCTCGGATTTGTGGCACCGAAACCGGCTGCTATGCCAGCTGGATGTGTTTTCACCCCGTCGGCGGGGCTCACGAGATGACTGTAGTAGGACAGCACCTTGCGCTGTTCTACGCCCTGAGTACCGCAGATGAGAGGACAGCGAGAACATCCCGTTATCCGTGAGTTCGAACCACGGCCTAACCGAGAACTGTCACCGGCGACTCTCAACTGTCCGCGAGGTTCTCGCACGGACTCCAGTCGGCGCCGGGGTAGGTCGCCTGCAGGCGGACCATCACGGCGTTGAGGGCCCGGGGCGATATGTAAACACCGTCGCCCTGATTGAACGGTTCGTCGAATGTCGTGAGGGTCCACAGCATTGCGGTGAGCACAACCAGGACCGTCGCGAGCGCGGCAACGGCGAACGTCCGATTGTGATGAGATTGGAGGAGAGCCGTGAGAATGGTCGTCAGTGCGAAAATGCTGACAAAGACGAGTAGCCATAGCGCGAGGGGAAGATCACTCTCGGCGGCGAGGAGCCTCTGTTGGCCGTAGTCGGAAGCGCTTATCAGCCGGTCCTTCAGAGTATTCAAACTCTCCTCTTGGGCTTTGCTATTCGGCACAGTGGCATTCGCATCCGCAGACACGCGTCGGCGCCACGCGTGGGTGTTCTCCGAGCCGGTGAGGTCCTCGGCTTCAGCGGCCGCCCAGGACTTGGTGGCCACTGAACGCATCAGGCACACGAGGTCACGCTGGATCTTGCCCTGATCTGCCGGTGCTAGTCCATCCGTGCTGTCGAAAGCCCCGGAATAAGAAACGGCCTCGTTGCCGACAATCGTCTTTGTTGCGTTGTAGTGGTCCAGGGAGGCCAGCATCAACACGCTGAGCAGGAACGCCGCCGCGCCGCCAACGAAGCCGACTGCGCCGCCCATGCCCTCTCCGCCGAGGGCCTCATCGACGCCGACCGTATCGGCCCCGCGTCCATGCCTGCGGTGAAACAGCAGCCCCAGCCCGATGGCGGCAGCGACAACTGCGGCAAGCGTCCCCATGACGAATGGGGGCGTGATGTTCATCCGATCATTGTGTTGGGAAATCGTATCGGCGGGCGCGTTTACTGCAGACCGGCTGGTCGATGAGTCCGTCCTTTTCGGCCGCTACTGCGGGCTGGGTTACAGCCAATTAGCGGCCCATCGGCTGGTATGGTCCTTCGAGTTAATTCTGCGTCTCGCGTCACAGCTGCTCGTGGGAGCGCTTCACTTGGCCTGGGTCCACGGTGACCCTTAGCAGAAGGGGGACGGTTCATGGCGGTAGTAAGAAAAGGTGTGCGGGTGGGTGCTGCGGCATGCGCGCTGGGACTTTCGTTGGCCGGTGCGGGCACGGCTGCGGCGGACGCCACCGAGAGTGAATCGTCGGAGTCATCTTCGTCGGCAGCCGTCGATTCCGACGCGGCGCCACCGTCGGTTTCGCGTTCCGGTCGGGTAGCCAGATCCGAGAGCGCGACTACTCGGCAACGCGTTGTCACGCCGCCGCTGACTGCCGTCGAACTATCGGTTGCGGTCGGTGACAGAGCGAGGGTGGGCGAGACTCGGTCGTCCGGGGCGTCGGCGTCGTCGAGTGCCGCGGCCCGCAGGCCCGCGGCTCGGTCGAATCGTAGTGTTGTCCGGGCTGTGACGCCGACGAATGCCGTCGATCCGGTCGTCGAGGGCGCCGCGGTGTCGCGTGCGGCAGCGACGGCACCGATCTCGGTCGCAAGTGCGGCCGCTATCGCGGCGGAGGCTCCGGTGCCGACTGCTGCGACGCGTGTTGCTCCGCGGATTCCACAGCGCCCGACCGCTGCTGCTCCAGCAGCGCCTCTGGATTTCGTTAACACCGCGGTTACCACCTGGTTTGACTCGGTGAGCAATTGGCTGTCTGGCCTGCCTGCCAACCCGGTCAGCGAGTTACTTCAGGGCGGCCTGCTCTTGGTTCGGCGTACCTTCTTCAATCAGGCTCCGACGGTCAACCCGTACGAGTACATGAGAACGCCAAGTGGTCAACTTGTCGGGACCATCGGCGCCGTTGACCCAGAGACGGATCCACTGACCTACCGGGTGGTCGACGCCCCGACGTTTGGCACTGTCCAGATCGGGTCGGACGGCACCTACACCTACACGCCCGGTGAGGGCTATACCGGAACCGACGCCTTCACCGTGGGCGTGGATGATGCCCGACTCAATGTGCTGGCCCCGCGATTGGGTAGCTCGCCCACCGTGGCGTCCGTGAAAGTTGGCGACACGCTACCCGGAGATGAACGGTACGCCAACCTAGTCACGATCTTGAACTTGACCGGCCAAAGGATCAAGGTGACCGACGTCAGGAAGGAGTCGGGTTACGAAGATAACGTCGAAGCCGCCCCTCCCGTCGGAACCGTTGTCGAGCCTGGGGCAAGCGTGTTTTTGAAACTAAGGATCGAAGGCGGAGACACCTTCATTGTGTATACCTACGACACGCGCGTCGTTTTCGAACCATGCAACACCACCGACTGCAGCGTCACTGCGTCGGCGGTGCCATGGATCGCGAACCTCACCACCACGGGAGGGGACGACTCTCTCGGTGTGTGTGAAGTGGGCGAATGCGACATGTATCGCATCACACCCGGTAATCCGTTGGGGATCGCGACCTTGAGATTACTCCCGCATCGGTAATACCGTTCGCCAACCGCATCCATTTCGCCCCCGCCGCTTACCCCTAACAAATCTGCTGCACACAGTTGTGGAGCGGTGTACTGAGGCGTTATGGCGCGCTTCTGGGGTATGAGCCAGCCTGGAAGCCCTGTTGGGTATTCAACAGAACTCACGATATGACTGCACTGACCACTTCTCGCGCGGCTTGCTGCACCTGTGCCAGATGCTCGAGGCCCAGGAAAGACTCGGCGTAGATCTTGTAGACGTCCTCGGTGCCCGACGGGCGGGCGGCGAACCAGCCGTTGGCCGTCGTGACCTTCAACCCACCCAGCGGGGCGCCATTGCCGGGCGCGGCGGTGAGCTTGGCGGTGATCGGCTCACCGGCCAGTTCGGTCGCCGTCACCTGCTCCGCCGAAAGC
>CAIOYU010000163.1 GCA_903862565.1 uncultured Actinomycetes bacterium
AGTTGCTCGACGGCCTGGCGTTCACAGTTCGGCCCGGCGCCGAACGCCGCGGCGTAACCGTAGGCCTGCCCGTCGTCCCCGGCGGAGTGGTCGAAGCAGGCGTACCGGGCGCGAGCCCGCTCGGCGGCCTTCGGGTCGACGCTGTCGAGGTAGCCGATGACCTCCTGCATCGAGCGGTGCAGGCTGTAGAGATCAAGGCCGTAGAACCCGGTCTGGCGCCGGTTCTCGGCCGCCGAGCGCTCCGCGCCCCCGTGGCGCATCATGCCGTTGTGCCACCGCAGCCAGGCGACGAAGTCGCGGACCACGGTGTTGCGCCACATCCAGGCCGGGAACCGTTCGAAGCCGCGCAGCGCGGCATCGGGGGAGTCGTCGTCACCCAGGCCCCGGACATAGCGATTGACCCGATAGGCGTCGGGCCAATCCGCCTCGGCAGCAACGGCATTGAAGCCCTTCTCGGTGATCAGCCACTTGGTGATCTCGGCGCGGGCGTCGTAGAACTCGTGGGTGCCGTGCGAGCTCTCGCCGATCAGCACCACGCGGGCGTCGCCGATCAGGTCGTCGAGGACCTCGCGCGGCGGCATTCCGCCCGGGGCGTCGATCGCGACCGCGGCCACCAGATCGGCCGGGTTCGGCGCCGCGGTGGCCGGCGCGGCCGTGCCGGTGGTCGGCCGGGCCAGCAACTCGCGTACCTCGCCGTCGCTGACTTGGGTGAAATCCCAGAAGGATTCGCCGACCGCGAGGAACGGTGTGGGCATCGACGCGCACACCACGTCCTCGACGATCCCGGCGAACTCCCGGACGGTGGATTCCGGGGCGGCCGGTACGGCGATGACGATCTCGGCCGGTTCGGACTCGCGCAGCGCCTGCACCGCGGCCAGCATCGACGAGCCGGTGGCCAGGCCGTCGTCGACGAGGATCACGGTCTTACCGGTGACGTCCAACGGGGGCCGGTCGCCGCGGTAGGCCGCCTCGCGGCGGATCAGTTCACGGGCCTCCCGTTCGGCGATCTCGCGCAACTGCGCCGGGGTGACCCGCAGTCCGCGGACCACGTCGTCGTTGATCACCACGCGTCCGCCGCTGGCCAGCGCGCCGACGGCGAACTCCTCGTGGCCGGGCGCCCCGAGTTTGCGGACGATGAACGCGTCCAACGGCGCGCCCAGCGCGAGGGCCACCTCGTAGGCCACCGGCAGTCCGCCGCGGGCCAGGCCCAGCACCACCACGTCGGACCGGCCGCGGTAGGCGCCCAGCAGCCCGGCCAGTACCTGTCCGGCCTCCTGGCGGTCCTTGAACACCCGTCGTGGCTGCTGTCGGCGAATGCCGGCGCTTCTGGTCATCCTCGCCCCCCTTGTTGACGCGGCAGGGCGCACTGATGCGGCCCTCATGCAATCCGAACACCCCGCCACTCCCGAGGGTAGGGGCTGAAGTCCCCAGGCGTTCACATGCTCAGTCGCCGTTGTGGGGGCGGACTGTCGGTGCGAGGGCGGATTCGTTGCGACATGACGACAATTCGCCCGGCGGCATCGCACTGCCTTTCGGGCCAGACGTCCTGACCCACGTGCAGACCACGGTCCGGTTCAACTGGGCACGGACGGCGGGCGACGACCTGTGGTGGCCGACGGGCGCGTGAATCAGGCTTGCGAGCCGGCCGCGATCACCGCGCGATTGCGTTCCGCGACAATCGGAACCGCCATTTTCACCTGCCAGCGATCGTAGGTCAGAAATCCGTTGACCTCGTTCTCGACATCGGTGGTCTGGGTGTAGATCGCCCCCGACAGTCCGAGAGTGCGTACGGCTTCTTCGAGGGCGAGGCTCACGTCGACGTAGCGCTGGGTCAACTGCGCCGGACTCCCGACCATCTCGTAGGACTCCGGCCGGCCCGGCCACATCCGGCCGAACGCCAGGCCCAGGCCGCCGTATTCGCCGTCCACCCAGACCCGATCGCGGAGCACGTGGCCGTTCTCGCCGACCCGCACCCGGCGCAGCGATGGCGCAGGGCGGCCCGGGCCGACGTAGGTGTGGTCGTCGTAGACGTCGCCGGCGCCGGTGTCACCCCGTGAATAGCAGCAGTTAACCCCGCTGTTGGCGTCCACCATCCGGGTCGGGTCCGCCGCCTTGACCAGGTTGGCGATCCGGGCGGTGTCGAACTCGCCCCAGCCCTCGTTGAATGGCACCCAGCCGACTATCGAGGTGGCACTGCGTAATTGGCGGAGCATCGCAAGCAGTTCGTTCTCGAAGTTCTGCTTCGCCACGGCGCCCGGTTCCGGGGCGGGGCCCAGCACCGGGCGCAGGGTGATGTCCAGTGACGGCATGTCCTGCCACACCAGTAGGCCGAGTTTGTCGGCCCAGTAATACCAACGCGCCGGTTCGACCTTGGCATGCTTGCGGACGAAGTTCATCCCCAGTTGCTTGGCCCACTGGAGGTCGAACTTCAGTGCGTCATCGGTTGGCGCCGTGTAGATGCCGTCGGGCCAGTAACCCTGGTCGAGTGGACCGTGCAAGAACGTGATGGCGCCGTTCAGCGTGATCCGCGGCCGGCCGTGCCGGTCGTTGACGGTGCCGATCGTGCGCAGTCCGGCGTAACTGGAGACGGCGTCGACCACCTCCCCCGACGGGGCGACCAGGGCGACCTTCAGATCGTAGAGATACGGGTCGTCGGGGCTCCACAGATGAGGTTTCGGTATCGGGAGCCTGATCGGCTCATCGGCCCGGCCCGAGGCGAAGGCGACCAGCCGCCCACCCGGCTTGTTCACGAAGACCATCACCTGTTCGTCGCTGGCCCCGGACACCCTGGGTGTGACGGTCAGGCTGCCGAGATCCGGGGTGATGTCGAGTCTGTCGAGGTGCGCAGTGGCCACCGGTTCCATCCAGACGGTCTGCCAGATCCCCGAGGCTCCGGTGTAGAACAGCCCGCCGGGGCGGTTGCGCTGTTTGCCGACCGGGAAGGGGGCGGCCTCGTTACGGTCTTGCACCCGGACGGTGACCTCTTCGGCCTCCGACCACCGCAACGCCTCGGTGACGTCGGCGCTGAACTCCGTGTAGCCGCCCTCGTGTCGAGCGACCTGCCGGCCGTTCACCCAGACGGTGGCGATCTGGTCGACGGCTCCGAAGTGCAGCAGCACCTGCTGCCCCCGCCAATCGCCCGGGATCCGAAAGGCCTTGCGGTACCACATCTCGTCGTCGTGACGCTGAATCCCCGACAGCCCCGACTCCACCGGGTAGGGGACGAGGATCTGCTCGGGGTAGGCCCCGGGTGCGGGAGGCGAGTCCATACCGGTGCCAACGGAATGTCCCAGGTAGTCCCACACGCCGTTGAGGTTCAGCCACTTCTTCCGCGCCATCTGGGGGCGCGGGTAGTCGGGCAGGGCATTGTTCGGTCCGACCAGATGGGTCCACGGCGTCGCCAGCGGTGGCGACCCGGGATGCCAGGGCTGCGCCGCGTGGGCCGGTGCGGCGCCGGACACCGAGACCAGCGAGAGCAACAGCATCACCGCAGCGACACGACTGATCAGGAACCGCAACGACTCTCACCGACCCCGTCAATCACCGTGCGCGGATGGACTCGCGAAACTATACGGAAGGTCCGGAACCGCGGATCGCAAGCACCTCGGCCACGGGTCGGCGCGGTGTCCGGGAAACCTCGCCCGACTCGGGCACCTGACCGACCCGGATCAGCAACTGCGGATCGGTGTGGCCGGCACTGAGTCGCCGGATGATGGCGCGGCTTTCCGGCAGTTCGGTCAGGTGGGTCAGCGTGCACGTGGCCAAGTCGGCCAGCGTGGCCTCGAGCAGTACCGCCGAGAGTGCCTCGCCGCACTCCAGTGCCTCGCGGCGGCTGTCCCCGAAGGTGGACAGGATCACGATCATCGAATGGTCCCGGGCCACCTCGGGGCGCGCCCCGGAGTGCTCACCGGCCGGGAACGCGCGGGCGACATCGACCCGGTCCCGGTCCTCGGCCGACACCAAAACCCCGTAGGGCATCCCGTCGGACTTCTCGGAATCGGCTGTCCACCATTGCAACTCGGCGTGGTAGTAGGTGTCCTTGCGGCGCAGTGCCTCGGTCAACTCGGAGGCCTCGGCGAGCAGGGGCCGGGCTGAATCGGGCAGCACCGTCAGGACGGCTTTCTCCGGGTCGGCGGCGTTGCGCAGCAGGCTCTCCACCGCCTGCCGGTCGGTCGGTGCGTCGAACGGCAAGCGGTCGGTGCGGCGGCGGTCGATCGCCTCGGCTCGGGCTGCATCGGCATCGGTGACGGGCCGGCCCGGGTGGAAGGTCACCGTGGCCAGATGGTTCAGGTCACTCGGGTTGGGGAACTGGGCGACATGGGTTTTCCAGCCGACGGCGGCGGCGGCGACCGAGAGGTGATCGAGCAGTGCGCCGCAACTGATGATGGCTTCGCGGCCACTCGGGTCGGTGGCGTGCGGGGCCCGGTGCGGATCGAAGAACAACCGCAGCACCCCGTCTTCGGCGATCAAGTGCCACGGTTGGCTGTTGTGCACCGACGGGGCCCGGCACGCCAACGTCACGATTGACGCCAACACCTGCGGGTCAGTCTGTTCCATCGACTCCATCGACCGTCCCCCCCTTTCCGTCCTGTCGCACCCCTCCCTGAGGTCAACGATAGGCGGCATTCCCCGAAAATGCGGTCCTGCCGAAATCAGGGCTTTGTACCCTCGGCGTGGAGGGGTCGGGGGGTGCAGGATCAAGGGCGATGGAGATCACCAACAAGGTCGCTGAGACGCACACCGGTCTGGTGTTCCTCGTCGGCGATCGTGCTTTCAAGGTCAAGAAGCCCGTCGTCACCGATTTCCTGGACTTCTCCACTCCCGCCAGTCGCGAACTCGCGTGCGCGCACGAGGTGGAACTCAACCGCCGACTGGCCCCGCAGAGCTACCTCGGCCTCGCGCACTTCACCCTCGGCGGCGAGGCGCCCGAACCCGTCATCGTGATGCGCCGCCATCCGGATGCGTTACGACTGGCCACGATGGTCCGCGGCGGGGAACCGGTCGACGGCCACTTGGGCGACATCGCGGCGGTGCTGGCCCGGTTCCATGCCGGGGCCGATCGCGGCCCGGCCATCGACGCCCAAGCCCGGGCCGGAGCGGTGGCGGCGCGCTGGCAGGAGAACCTCACCGAACTCAGGCGGTACGCCGAGAGCGGCATCCCCGGGCTGGACCCGGCGGCCGTGGCCGAAACCGAAAGCCTGGTAACGCGTTTCCACTCCGGCCGCTCCGCGCTGTTCGACCGCCGGATCGCCGAGCACCGGATCGTCGACGGCCATGCCGACCTGCTGGCCGACGACATCTTCTGCATGCCCGAGGGGCCCGCACTGCTGGACTGCCTGGAATTCGACGACCTGCTGCGCTACGTCGACGTCGCCGACGATGTCGCGTTCCTGGCGATGGACCTGGAGTTCCTCGGCCGCCCCGACCTGGCCGAGCTGTTCACCGCCCGCTATGTCGAATTATCCCGCGATGACGCTCCAGTAGCGTTGCGCCACTTCTACATCGCCTACCGGGCGGGTGTGCGGGCCAAGGTCGACTGCGTCCGCTACAACCAGGGGCACCCCGAAGCCGCCGCCGATGCCCGGCGTCACCTCGACATCGCGGTGGCGCA
The DNA here is from genome assembly GCA_903862565.1 of uncultured Actinomycetes bacterium. GTDB lineage: Bacteria > Actinomycetota > Actinomycetes > Mycobacteriales > Mycobacteriaceae > Mycobacterium. The sequence continues at coordinate 5,612 of CAIOYU010000163.1, forward strand.
CCTGCGGGCCGGGACCGTCCGGTTGATCCTCGTCGGCGGCGGCCCCGGAACCGGGAAGACGACGTTGGCCCGCGCGCTGGGGCACACCCTTGGCGCCGAGGTGGTCTCGACCGACGACGTGCGCGCCGAAATGGTGCGACGCGGTGAGCTGGCCGGGCAGCCCGGACTGCTCGGCGAGGGTCTCTACAGCCGGGAGAACATCGACCGCGTCTACGACGCCGTTCTCGCCCACGCCCGGACTGCGCTGTCCGAGGGCCGCACCGTGATCCTCGACGGCACCTGGCGCGAGGACGACGACCGCGAACGGGCCCGTCGCCTTGCTGCCGACACCGACGCGATGGTGGTCGAACTGGTCTGCGTCGCATCGCTGGGCACTAGCGTCGAGCGAATCCGCAACCGGAAGAACACCACCTCCCAGGTCACCCCGGAGATCGCCACCGCCATGGCCGGCCACGACAGTTCCTGGCCGCACGCGCACCGCATCGACACTTCTCGACCCCTCGGCGACTCCGTCGCCGCGGCCCTGCACATTTGCCGCACCACCACCCGATAAACCAAGGAGATCCAATGCGATACGTCGAAGACATCGCCAATCTGGGCATGGCCGACGCCGAGGAGGCCGGCGGCAAAGGCGCCAACATGGGGGAGATGGTGGCCGCCGGGCTGCCGGTGCCACCCGGGTTCGTCGTACTGCGCGACTCCTATCTGGAGTCGATGAAGGCGGTGTCCGACGAACTCAACGCCGCCCACCGCGAGGCCATGCTGGCGGCGCTGGACACCAGCCGGTTCGACGAGATGTGCGCGAAGATGAAAGCCATTGTGCTGCAGGCCGGAATGGATACGGAGGTCCGCGATCGCATCCTTGACTCCTACCGTGCGATGGGCCCGGATTGCTATGTCGCGGTGCGGTCCTCGGCTACCGGCGAGGACGGTGCCGACGCGTCCTTCGCGGGCATGAACGAGACCTACACCAACGTGCGCGGGGAGCAGGACCTCATCGACGCCGTGCAGAACTGCTGGGCGTCGCTGTTCGGCCCGCGGGTGGTCTCCTACCGGGCCAGCCGCGGCTTCAGCGCCGATCCGGCGATGGCCGTGGTCGTGCAGTTGATGGTCGCCTCGGAGCGCTCCGGGGTGGCCTTCACCGCCGACCCGACCACCGACGCCACCGACCGGGTGGTGGTCGAGGGCGCGTTCGGCCAGGGCGAGGTGGTGGTGTCCGGGTCGGTGGAGCCCGACACCTACGTAGTCGCCAAGAAGGACGGTGAAATCCTCTCCCGCCGAATGGGTTACAAGTCGTTCAAGATCATCCGCGGCGCCGATGGCAAGGATCAGCGCGTCGAACTCGACGACACCGCGGCCCAGGCGCAGGTGCTCAACGACGACGAGGTACGTGCGATCGCCGACATCGCGATCCGCAGTGAGAAGCACGCCGGCTGCCCGCAGGACACCGAGTGGGCGATCGCCGACGGCAAGACCTACATCGTGCAGACCCGGCCGATCACCACGCTGAACCGGGCCGGCAAGCCCGCCGCCGAACAGCACCAGGTGCTGCTGCAGGGCCTGCCCGCCGTTCCCGGCGCGGCATCCGGTGTGGTGCGGGTGCTGATGGACGTCAAGGACGGGGCGCGCATGCAGGACGGCGAGGTGCTGGTGGCCCAGATGACCAACCCGGACTGGCTGCCCACCATGCGCCGGGCCGCCGCGCTGGTGACCGACACCGGCGGCATGACCTGCCACGCGGCCATCGTCGCCCGCGAGCTCGGTGTGCCCTGCATCGTCGGCGCCCGTACCGCCACCAAGGACCTCAAGGACGGCACGGTGGTGACCGTCGACGGCACCCACGGCCGGGTGCTTGCCGGTCGGGTGCAGAAGCCCAACGTCGGCGGAGCACAGACCGCACCGGCCGGCCCCGCCACCGTCGTCTCCTCGGAGGTCACCGCCACCAAGATCTACGTCAACGTGGCCATGCCGGACAAGGCCGAAGAGGCCGCCCTGCTCGACGTCGACGGCGTGGGCCTGCTGCGCGCCGAGTTGATCCTCGAGGACGCACTGGGCAACCGGCACCCGCGCGACCTGATCGAGCACGGCGAGCAGGACGGCCTGGTCGAGTCACTGGCCAACGCCGTCGGCCGGGTTGCGGCCGCGTTCTCGCCCCGGCCGGTGGTCTACCGGGCTTCGGACTTCCGCACCAACGAGTTCCGCGGCCTGAAGGGCGGGGACAAGTACGAGCCCGAAGAGCACAACCCGATGATCGGCTACCGCGGCTGCTACCGGTATGTCAACAACCCCGACCTCTTCGACCTGGAACTCAAGGCGCTTGCCCGGGTGCGCGAGCGTAATCCCAACCTGCACTTGATGATTCCGTTCGTACGCACCAAGTGGGAACTTGAGAGGTGCCTGGAACTGGTGGACGCCAGCCCGCTGGGCCGCCAGCGTGGGCTGCACCGCTGGGTGATGGCCGAGGTGCCCTCGGTGACCTATTGGCTGCCGGAGTACGTCGGCATGGGTATCGACGGGGTGTCGATCGGCAGCAATGACCTAACCCAGTTGATGCTGGGGGTCGATCGCGATTCCGACCAGTGCGCAGAGTTGTACGACGAGTCCGACGGCGCGGTGCTGGATGCCATCGGGCGGATCATCTCCACCGCGCGGCGGCTGGGTATCACCGCGTCGCTGTGCGGGCAGGCGCCGTCGACGAAGCCGGAGTTCGCCGAACACCTTGTGCGGATGGGCATTACGTCCATCTCGGTGACACCGGACGCGGCACCCAAGGCCCGTCGCATAGTCGCGGCGGCCGAGCGTCGGCTGCTTTTGGAAGCGGCCCGGGGGAGCTGAGTGCAGGGGGCGCCGTCCGCGCGGAGCCGGAGGCTCACAGCGCAAACGGTGGCTGAAGGTCGCTGATCATCGGGAAGTGCCGGACGTTCAGGGTCGCCAGCCGGTAGCCCTTGACGTCGGCCGTCGCCGCGATCAGGTAGTCGCCCAGGCCGATGCCGGAATGACTGCGCCGGAACTGCCGACCGAAGTCGCCGGCGCGGCGGGCGATGACCTCGGTGACCGGCTCGGCGCGAAACGACGCCAGCAGCCGCCACACCTCGCGGCGCTCCGCGCTGCGCATCCCGCCGGCCAGTTCGGCGATCGAGACCACGCTGAGCGCCAGCGGTCCCTCCCGGCGTGTCTCCATCAGCCAGCGCCGCGCCGCCTCCACGCCGCGCAGGTGAGCGATGAGGATGTCGGAGTCGACCAGGATCACCGGGCGCGCCGCCACATCCGGTCGAGGTGTTCCTCCCGCTCACCGCGACCGCGCTCCGGGGCGGCCACTTCGCCGAGAACCCCAAACGAGTCCTCGATCGCCTGCAGGTCGGCCCCACGATGGTCGTCGGGGCTGATCAGGGCCCGATCCAGCAGCTGGCGGATGAGTTCGGCACGCGATACCCCCTGCTGGCGGGCCAGGGCATCGAGGCTGGCCGTCTGCGCCTCATCAAGGTAGATGTTGGTGCGCCTCATACACCGCAACATACACCGCTGTTGCGCGGTGCCGCCCGAGTGGCTGAGGTGCGCCTACCTCGTGCTCGTCGAGGTCACCAAGGTGGTCTTTTGCGCACAACCGGTTCGCCCACTGGGCGGGCCGCGCCGCACCCGCGGCCGCAACCACCGGATCCACCGTCGCGCAGCGCGGTTCAGCCACCCCGGCCGACTGGGCCGTTCGGCGATCGCGGAGTAGCTGACTTTCTGCTGTTCAGACGGGAAATTCCTGTTCGTGGCAGCACAGTGACGTCTGCTATCGTCAGGCTAGGGGTTGCTCAGGTGTGAGATTTTCATCACGGGTGTGAGGTGTGGCAGGTGTCCTTTAAGAAGTCCTTCGACGAGTCTGCCGGTAAGGCCGGATCAGTGCTGGGTGCGGTGGCGTTCGCGCTGGGGATGGCCCTGGCCGGTCCACAGGCGGGCATCGCCTCGGCCGCGCCTGCCGATGCCGGAACGGCCCAGTCCGACGGTGCGGCCGGTGCTCCACAGCCCGCCACCCGCGGCAAGGTCACCCGTGGATCGGTGCCCAAGCGCGCCTCTGCAGCGAAGAATGCTGCGCCGAACAACGCTGCGCCGGACAACGCGACCCCGGCGGCGAGTGCCCCGAACCGGGCGGCCGCGGTGGTTCCGGCCATCACTCCCGTTGTCCCCCAGGGTAATTCGGATAGCACTGCCCGCACTGCGCCAACGGCCGTTCTCGCCACCCCGGTGAGCGCCGGCGCACCGGCTGCGGCGCGCCTGGTCGCGCCGGTGGAGATCCCCGCCGCCGCAGCACCGCTCGTTTCGGCCTCCGATACGGCGATAACGTCCGCTACGGCGACAACGTCAACCCCGGCTGCAGCCCGGACCTGGGCGGCCGCATCGGTCATTCCGCAGGTGTTCCGTGCAGCAGCGCGCGCGGTCGCGGCGCCCGCCTCGGCGACGGCGCTCACCGGTGGCCTCACGGCCAATGCGGTGGCAGCCAACGCCGTGACCGGGTCGGCCAGTACGGGCGGTGACGTCGTCGGTGGTGCGTTGCAACTCTTCCGCCGGAAGTTCCTGAACAAGGCGCCCGCTGCCACGTCCAAGGTGGCGATGGTCCAGTCGACCGGGATGGTGTGGGGCTTCGTCACCGGATCCGACCCCGAGGGCGACCCGCTCACTTACTCGGTGAAGAAGACCCCGCAGCACGGCAGCGTGACGATCGACGAGAACGGCGTCTTCACCTACAGCCCGGGCAGCGGCTTCAGCGGAACCGACACCTTCACCGCCGTGGTCAGCGACGGCAGCTTCCACTTCAACCTGTTCAACCGCAAGAACGTGGTCAAGGTGACCGTGAACACCGCCGCCGACCCGGCCGGAACCGTGGTCGACAACTTCAACGGCGCGGCCGGTTCGCAGCCCAACCCGTCGCTGTGGACCATCGCCACCGGGCAGTGGATCGACAGCGGCGTGCAGACCTACACGAACTCCACCGACAACGTGCGCCTCGACGGCGAGGGTCACCTGGTTCTCCAGGCACAGCCCTCCGCTGACGGCTACACCTCGGCTGAGGTTGTCACCAAGGGCCGGCTGGACACGACGTACGGCAGCACGTCCGCGCGCATCCAGTTCCCCTCCGGACAGGGGTTGTGGCCGGCGTTCTGGATGTTGGGGTCGACCTACTCGCACGCCACCTGGAACGCCCTGGGCCCCACGGGGTGGCCGGGTGCCGGCGAGATCGACATCATGGAACTGGTCAACAACGGCCGCACCTACAACGTCGCCTTGCACGGTCCGCAGATCAGCGATGGCAAGGATTACTACACCGCCGCCGGCAAGGGCGAGTTCGTCGGGGCCAGGGGTCCGATCAACGACTTGACCACGGCTTATCACGACTACTGGGTCCTCCGGGCGCCCGACCTGATCGTGATCGGCGTCGATGACAGGAAACTTGCCGCATTCACCCCGGCCTCGCTGCCCGCGGACGGTCAGTGGATGTTCAACCAGCCGATGTACGCCATCCTCAACCTCGCCGTGGGTGGTTCCTGGCCCGGCCCGCCGGACGACACCACCCCGTGGCCGTCGACCATGCTGGTGGACTCGTTCAAGTACACCCCGCTCACCTAGACCGCGGCGTCCCTCGAGAGGGGAACCTCGCAGCGGGTCGCCTCGCACCTCGTCTGCGTGGCTCCTCGTTCGACGAAAAGGCTGACCTAGGGTGAACCGCATGCCCTTGTCACGACGCAACCTGCTCAAGTGCGCTGCCGCGGCAGTCCCCGCCGCCGCCGGCCTCGGTGCCCTGGGCACCATCGCCGCCCAGACGGCGTCGGCCGATTCGCTGGGTCTGTTGCTCGACTACGCCGCCGGTGTGCTCAGCGCCGCCGACCTTAAGGCCGCCGGTGCCGCCGGTGCCATCCGCTACGTCTCCGATCGCCGCCCGGGCGCCGACTGGATGGTGGGCAAGCCGCTGCAACTTCCCGAGGCGCGGGACCTCTACCAGGCCGGGTTGAAGATCGTCTCCAATTACCAGTTCGGTAAGCAGGAGACGTCCGACTGGCTGGGCGGGCAGTCCGCCGGAGTGACCCATGGCAAGCGCGGGGTCGAGTTGCACACCGCCGCCGGTGGGCCTGCCTCGGCGCCCATCTACGCCTCCATCGACGACAATCCGACCCTTGACCAGTACAAACAGCAGGTTGCCCCCTACCTGCGAGGCTGGGAATCGGTGATCGGACATCAACGGGTGGGCATCTACGGCAACTCCAAAGTCATCGAGTGGGCGTTGCAGGACGGCCTGGGTTCCTGGTTCTGGCAGCACAACTGGGGGACCCCGAAGGGGTTCGTGCATCCGGCGGCGCATCTGCACCAGTTCGAGATCGACGCGCGCAAGGTTGCCGGCGTGGGGGTCGACCTGAACAACATCCTCAAGCCGCAATTCGGGCAGTGGGCCTGAATCGGTCCTCGAATGCGGGCCTAACTTACTGCTAAGTAACTATTTGCCAGCAAACTTTCCGCGGCAATTTCGGTGAACAATTGTCGACCGAAACGCCCGCCCGTCCCGCCTCGCGGCGCGTCGCCGGATCCGCGGGTCGAGATAACGATTCCATAACAGTCGCACCGTGATCTGCGGTATTGCACCTACTCAACCGTAACCACCTGCACGCAGGAGGTTTGTCCCGCGCGGGTTTGAGGGGCCGTTATCCCGCGCATGGTTACTCATCAGTAGAACTCGTCAGTAACCAATACGCCCCGAAATTTATGGCCCAAATCGTGGGATTGTTGTGAGGGTTCTGCAGATCTGAGAACCGCGCTGCGTAATTATTTTCAAGGGAGTTCGGATACCTGTGACGATCCACGAGCACGACAGCCTGCCCGCCAGGGAATCCGGACCGCGGCAGGCCGCACACGCTCTGGTGGATCGTCTCAACGCCGGGGAGCCCTACGCGATGGTGTTCGGTGGTCAGGGCGACAGTTCCTGGCTGGCCGGCCTCGAGGAACTGGTCACCACTGCAGGCATCGAGAGCGAGTTGTCGCGGATCGTCGGCGAGGCCGACCTGCTGCTGGAGCCGGTGGCCGACGAACTGGTGGTCGCCCGTCCGATCGGGTTCGAGCCGCTGCACTGGATGCGGGCCCTGGCTGCCGACGAGCCGGTGCCGACGGCCGGGCAGCTGACCTCGGCTGCGGTGTCGCTGCCCGGTGTCCTGCTGACCCAGATCGCTGCGATCCGGGCGCTGGCGCGTCAGGGTCTGGACTTCGCCGATGCCCCGCCGGTGGCCGTGGCGGGTCACTCCCAGGGCGTGCTCGCCGTCGAGGCATTCCGGGCCGGGGGTGCCCAGGATGTCGCACTGCTGGCCCTCGGACAGCTGATCGGCGCTGCCGGCACCCTGGTGGCGCGTCGCCGTGGCATCACCATGCTCGGCGATCGTTCGCCGATGGTCTCGGTGACCAACGCCGACCCCGAGCGCATCGCCACCCTGCTCGAGGACTTCGCCGCCGACGTCCGTACCGTGCTGCCGCCGGTCCTGTCGATCCGCAACGGCCGTCGCGCCGTCGTCATCACCGGGACCCCCGAACAACTGTCTCGCTTCGAGTTGTACTGCGAGCAGATCGCCGAGCGGGAGGCCGCCGAACGGAAGAACAAGCAACGCGGGGGAGCCGCCTTCGCCCCCGTCTTCGATCCGGTTGCCGTCGAGGTCGGCTTCCACTCGCCCCGACTGGCCGACGGCGTCGATATCGTCGGCCGGTGGGCCGAGGCGGTGGGCCTCGACGTCGACCTGGCCCGAAAGATGACCGACGCCATCCTGGTTCAGCAGATCGACTGGGTCGAGGCGGTCACCGAGATCTCCGCCGCCGGCGCACGGTGGATTCTGGATCTGGGACCCGGCGACATCCTGACCCGTCTGACCGCCCCGGTGATCCGCGGACTGGGCGTGGGCATCGTGCCGGCCGCCACACTGGGCGGGCAGCGCAACCTCTTCACCGTCGGGGCCACCCCCGACGTGAGCCGACCGTGGTCGAGTTACGCGCCGGAGGTCATCAGCCTGCCGGACGGCTCGGTGAAGCTGTCGACGAAGTTCACCCGGCTCACCGGCCGCTCGCCGATGCTCCTCGCCGGGATGACGCCCACCACGGTCGACGCGCGGATCGTCGCGGCGGCAACCAACGCCGGGCACTGGGCCGAACTGGCCGGCGGCGGGCAGGTCACCGAGGCGATCTTCGACCGGCGCATCGCCGAACTGGGCACGCTGCTGGAGCCGGGCCGGGCCATCCAGTTCAACGCACTGTTCCTCGATCCCTATCTGTGGAAACTGCAAGTCGGCGGAAAACGTTTGGTGCAGAAGGCCCGTCAGTCCGGCGCGCCGATCGACGGCCTGGTGGTCAGCGCCGGCATCCCCGACCTCGACGAGGCGGTCGACCTGATCGAGGATCTCAACCAGGTTGGCATCGCCCACATCTGCTTCAAGCCCGGCACCGTCGAACAGATCCGCTCAGTCATCCGCATCGCCGCCGAGGTACCCACCAAACCCGTCATCGTCCACATCGAGGGCGGGCGGGCCGGAGGTCACCACTCCTGGGAAGACCTCGACGACCTGCTGCTGGCCACCTACTCCGAACTGCGCTCCCAGCCCAACCTCACCATCTGCGTGGGCGGTGGGATCGGCACCCCGCAACGCGCTGCGGAATACCTGACCGGCCGTTGGTCACGCCATTACGACTACCCCGACATGCCGGTCGACGGCATTCTGGTCGGCACCGCGACGATGGCCTGCCTGGAGGCCACCACCTCGCCCGCGGTCAAGCAGCTGCTGGTCGACACCACCGGCACCGAACAGTGGGTGGGCGCTGGAAAAGCGTTGAACGGCATGGCATCCGGGCGCAGCCAGCTCGGTGCCGACATCCACGAGATCGACAACGCGGCCTCGCGGTGCGGTCGGCTTCTCGATGAGGTCGCAGGCGACGCCGAAGCGGTGGCAGATCGCCGCGAGGAGATCATGGCCGCCATGGCCGCCACGGCCAAGCCGTACTTCGGCGACGTCGCCGACATGACCTACCTGCAGTGGCTGCAGCGCTACGTCGAACTGGCCATCGGTGCCGGCGACAGCACCGGAGCCGCTTGGCCGGCGACATCCGCCGGCGCGGACACCAAGTCGGCGGACTCACCCTGGCTGGACGTCACCTGGCGGGAGCGCTTCGCGGCCATGTTGCAGCGCGCCGAGGCCCGCCTCGACGCCGCCGACACCGGCCGTATCGAGACGTTGTTCGGCCCCGACTCCGACCTGCTCGAAACCCCGGACACCGCGATCGCCGCGCTGCTGAACCGCTTCCCCGACGCCGGGACCGTGCTGCTGCACCCCGCCGACGCGCCGTTCTTCACCGAGGTGTGCAAGACCCTCGGCAAGCCGGTGAACTTCGTGCCGGTGATCGACAAGGACGTCCGCCGCTGGTGGCGCAGCGACTCGCTGTGGCAGGCCCATGACGCCCGCTACACCGCCGACCAGGTCTGCGTCATCCCCGGCACCGCTGCGGTCGCCGGGATCACCCGGGTCGACGAACCGGTGGGCGACCTGCTGGACCGATTCGAAGCGGCCGCCGTCGAGCAGGTGCTGGCCACCGGCGCCCAGCCACAGGCGGTGGCCTCGCGCCTGCACGTGCGCCCCGACGTCAGCGGTCCGCTGGGCATCGTGCTGGATTCCCCGGACGTGTTGTGGGCCGGGCGCACCGCGGTCAACCCGGTGCACCGGCTGGGTCCGCCGTCGGAGTGGCAGGTTCATGACGGATCGCGACCGGGATCCGCTGAATCCACCGTTGCCACACACCATTCCACCGGTGCGCGGCTAGAGGCGGTCGCTCATGACCGTGTCATCCTGACCGTTCCGCTGTCGGGCACGTGGATCGACATCGCCTACACCCTGCCCCCGACCGTCGTCGACGGCGGAGCGCCGGTGGTCATCACCGCCGACGCCGCGGCCGCCATGCGGGCCGTGCTCGCCATCGCGGCCGGGGCCGACGGACCCGACGCGATGCCCACCCTGGTGGGCGGGTCGACAACCGTCGCCGCGGAGTGGGATCCCGAACGCGTGGCCGACCACACCGGCGTCACCGCGACGTTCGGCGCCCCGTTGGCCCCGACCCTGACCACAGTGCCCGACGCCCTCGTCGGCCGGTGCTGGCCCGCGGTCTTCGCCGCCATCGGCGGCGCGGTGACCGAGACCGGCTTCCCGGTGATCGAGGGACTGCTGAGCCTGGTCCACCTCGACCATGCCGCCCAACTGCTGAAGCCGTTGCCGCGGAACAAGACCCACCTGATGGTCACCGCGACCTCGGCACCTGCCGTCGACACCGAGGTCGGCCGCGTGGTGCCGGTGACCGTCAACATCAGCGATGCGGCCGGCACGGTTCTGGCCGTCCTCGAGGAGCGCTTCGCCATCCGCGGGCGCACCGGCCCCGTTCGGCTCACCGATCCGGTGCGAGCCGGGGGAGCGGTGTCGGAGAACGCCACCGAGACCCCGCGCCGTCGTCGCCGCGACGTCACCATCACCGCGCCGGTCGGGATGCGCCCGTTCGCGGTGGTCTCCGGCGATCACAATCCGATTCACACCGACCGCACCGCAGCACTGCTGGCCGGCCTGGACACCCCCATCGTGCACGGCATGTGGCTGTCGGCGGCGGCGCAGCACGTGGTCACCGCGACCGACGGCAAGCCTGGCGCACCCAGCAAGTTGGTCGGCTGGACCGCCCGATTCCTGGGCATGGTCAAGCCGGGCGACGAGGTCGACTTCCGGGTCGACCGGGTCGGAATCGACTTGGGTGCAGAGGTTTTGGAGGTCACGGCGAAGGCCCGGCGGGGCGGGAGCGCAGCGACTGGGGGGGCTGGCACAGGCGGGGAACTGGTCATGTCGGCCACCGCCCGCTTGGCGGCGCCCAAGACGGCGTACGCCTTCCCGGGCCAGGGCATCCAGCACAAGGGTATGGGCATGGAGGTGCGGGCCCGGTCGAAGGCCGCCCGCGTCGTCTGGGACCGCGCCGACGCCTTCACCCGCGATCACCTGGGCTTCTCGGTGCTGCACGTGGTGCGCGACAACCCGACCACCCTGATCGCCGGCGGCGTGCACTATCAGCACCCCGAGGGCGTGCTCTATCTGACGCAGTTCACGCAGGTGGCCATGGCCACCGTGGCGGCTGCACAGGTCGCCGAGATGCGCGAGCAGGGCGCCTTCGTCGACACCGCGATCGCGTGCGGGCACTCGGTCGGCGAGTACACCGCCCTGGCGTGTGTCACCGGGGTGTACGAGTTGGAGGCACTGCTTGAGGTGGTCTTCCACCGCGGCAGCAAGATGCACGACATCGTCCCGCGTGACGAGTTGGGCCGCTCCAACTATCGGCTGGCTGCGATCCGGCCCGCGCAGATCGACCTCGATGACGCCGACGTCAACCAGTTCGTCGCCGACATCTCCTCCCGTACAGGGGAATTCCTGCAGATCGTGAACTACAACCTGCGCGGTTCGCAGTATGCGATCGCCGGGACGGTGGCAGGTCTGGATGCGCTGGAGGAGGAGATCGAACGTCGCCGCGAGATCACCGGCGGCAAGCGCGCCTACATCCAGGTTCCCGGTATCGACGTGCCCTTCCACTCCGATGTCTTGCGGGTCGGTGTAGACGAGTTCCGTCGCTCACTGGACCGGATCATGCCGGCCGACGCCGACGCCCGCATCCTCGTCGGCCGCTACATCCCCAACCTGGTGCCGCGGCTGTTCACTCTGGATCGCGACTTCATCCAGGAGATCCGCGACCTCGTCCCCGCCGAACCCCTCGACGAGATCCTGGCCGACTACGACACCTGGATCACCGAGCGTCCCGTGGAACTCGGCCGCCGCGTGGTCATCGAACTGCTGGCCTGGCAGTTCGCCAGCCCGGTGCGCTGGATCGAAACCCAGGACCTGCTGTTCACCGAGGAAGCCGCCGGCGGTCTGGGCGTCGAGCGTTTCGTCGAGATCGGCGTCAAGTCCGCCCCGACGGTCGCCGGCCTGGCCAACAACACCCTGAAGCTTCCCGAATTCGCCTACAGCACAGTGGAAGTGCTCAACGCCGAGCGGGACGCCGCGGTGCTGTTCGCCACCGACGAGGATCCGGTGGAGGATGAGCCGGATGCGCAGCCCGAGCCGAAGTCGGCCGCGGTCGAGGCTCCGGTCGAGGCGGCCAGCCCCGCCCCGGCGGCCCCGGTTGCCGCATCGGGCGCAGCCCGTCCGGACGACATCTCTTTCGGCCCCGCGGACGCCACGCTGGCGCTCATCGCCCTGTCGGCCAAGATGCGGATCGACCAGATCGAACCGCTGGACTCCATCGAGTCGATCACCGACGGCGCGTCCTCGCGACGCAACCAGTTGCTCGTCGACCTCGGCTCGGAACTCAATCTCGGGGCCATCGACGGCGCCGCCGAAGCCGACCTGACCGCACTGCGCGGCCAGGTCACCAAACTGGCCCGCACCTACAAGCCCTTCGGTCCGGTGCTCTCCGACGCCGTCAACGATCAGCTGCGCGCGGCCCTGGGCCCGTCCGGCAAGCGGCCGGCCGTCATCGCCGACCGGGTCACCAAGACCTGGGAACTGGGCGAGGGCTGGGTCAAGCACGTCACCGTCGAACTCGCCCTGGGTACCCGGGAGGGCAGCAGCGTGCGGGGCGGAGCGTTGGGCGGCCTGCACGACGGCGCGCTCGCCGACGCCGCCGCGGTGGACAAGGCCATCGACAGTGCAGTCGCCGCAGTGGCTGCCAGGCAAGGGATTTCGGTGGCGCTCCCCTCAGCAGGTGGAGCCGGGGCGGGCGGCGTCGTCGACTCCGCAGCGCTGGACGCCTTCGCCGAGACCGTCACCGGGCGCGACGGCGTGCTGGCCGCGGCCGCCCGGACGGTGCTGGGCCAACTGGGCCTGGACACCCCGGTCAGTGCCCCGGCGACGACCACCGATTCCGAGCTGATCGACCTGGTTACCGCGGAATTGGGTGCGGACTGGCCGCGTCTGGTGGCGCCGGTGTTCGACGCCCGCAAGGCTGTTCTGCTCGACGACCGCTGGGCCAGTGCCCGTGAGGATCTGGTCAGGTGCTGGCTGGCCGACGAGGACGACATCGAGGCCGACTGGAAGCGACTGTCTGAGCGGTTCGAGGGCGCCGGCCACGCGGTGGCCGCCCAGGCCGACTGGTGGCGGGGGAGGGCGCTGGCGCAGGGTCGTCTGGTGCATGCCTCGTTTTTCGCCCGGCTCGGCGCCGGCGCGGAGAACCCGGCCGACGGCTGCTACGCCAAGGACGTCGCCGTCGTCACCGGGGCGTCCAAGGGGTCCATCGCCGCCTCGGTGGTGGCCCAACTCCTCGAGGGCGGCGCCACCGTCGTGGCCACCACATCCCGACTGGACGACGAGCGCCTGGAGTTCTATAAGGCCCTCTACCGCGACAACGCCCGCTTCGGCGCGGCCCTGTGGGTGCTGCCGGCAAACATGGCCTCCTACAACGACATCGACGCGCTGGTGTCCTGGGTCGGCAACGATCAGAGCGAGAACCTGGGCCCGAAAGCGTTGCACGTCAAGGACGCCCAGACTCCCACACTGCTGTTCCCGTTCGCCGCACCCCGGGTTGCCGGTGACCTTTCGGAGGCCGGGTCGCGCTCCGAGATGGAAATGAAGGTGCTGCTGTGGGCCGTCGAACGGCTGGTCGGTGGGCTGTCGTCGATCGGCGCGGATCGTGACATCGACTCCCGCCTGCACGTGGTGCTGCCCGGCTCTCCCAACCGCGGCATGTTCGGCGGCGACGGCGCCTACGGGGAGGCCAAGTCCGCCCTCGACGCCGTGGTGTCGCGGTGGTCCGCGGAAACCTCATGGGCGCAACGGGTTACCCTCGCCCACGCACTGATCGGCTGGACCAAGGGCACCGGCCTCATGGGCCACAACGACGTCATCGTCGACGCGGTCGAGGAGGCCGGCGTCACCACCTACAGCACCGCCGAGATGGCCGCGATGCTGCTCGACCTGTGCACACCGGAATCCCGCGCCGCCGCCGCCGGCGAACCGCTGCGCGTGGACCTGACCGGCGGGCTGGGCGAGGTGCAGCTCGACATGGCTGCGCTGGCCGCCAAGCCCCGCGAGGAGATGGGCCGCGACGCCTCGAATGCCGGCGACGAGGCCGACGACGACACCATCGCCGCGTTGCCGTCCCCGCCGCGCGGACATCGGGGTTCCCCGCCGCCGGCGTGGGCCGACCTCGATGTCGACCCCGCCGACATGGTCGTCATCGTGGGCGGTGCGGAACTGGGTCCCTACGGCTCGTCACGCACCCGCTTCGAGATGGAGGTCTCCGGTGAGTTGTCCGCGGCCGGTGTCCTGGAGCTCGCCTGGACAACCGGGCTGGTCACCTGGGAGAACGACCCCAAGCCCGGCTGGTACGACACCGCCGGCGGTGACCTGGTGGACGAGGCCGA
>CAIOYU010000164.1 GCA_903862565.1 uncultured Actinomycetes bacterium
GCCGATGCCGACCGCTCCACCGTCGCCGCCGTCGCCCTTGGTGCCCGGGTCACCGCCGGTGCCGCCGTTGGCTCCGTTGGGGAAGGCGGCGTTGCCGTTGCCGCCGTTCCCACCGGTGCCGCCGGCCGCGGCGTTACCGCCTGCGCCGCCGTTGCCACCGGTTCCGTTGACGCCGTTGGTGGCATTGCCGCCGTTACCGCCGGAACCGCCGGTGCCGCCGTCACCGCCGGAACCACCGGCACCGCCGTTAGTCGCCGCGGTCGTGGTGGCGACGGCGCCGTTGCCGCCGTCACCGCCGGCGGCGCCGTCACCGCCGCGGCCGCCGTCACCGCCGCGCCCACCGTCACCCGGCACGGTGCCGCCCGCGCCGCCGTTACCGCCGGAACCACCGGCACCTCCGGCGGGTCCCTCGGCGCCGTCCGGGCCGGGACCGGCCGTGCCACCGACGGGTACGGCGTTGCCGCCGTTGGCACCGTCGCCGCCGCGGCCGCCGTCACCGACGGTTCCGGCATCGCCGCCGTCGCCGCCCGAACCACCCGATCCCGAACCGAACTCCAGGCCGCCCTTGCCGCCGTCGCCGCCGTCGCCGACGCCGCCGCCGTCACCACCTCGACCGCCGTCGCCGCCGCTGCCCGAGGCGGACTGGCCCGCCGCAGGAGTGCCGACCTGGATCGCGTCGCCACCGTTGCCGCCTGCGCCGCCGTTGCCGCTGGTGCCGTTGCCGCCGTTGCCACCGTCACCGGCCGACCCGCCGAGCGTGGAGAGGATGTCGCCGCCACGGCCGCCGTCACCACCGGTGGTACCGGTGCCACCGGTACCACCGCTGCCGGCGTAGGCGTTGTTCGGGGCGATGGCCTTACCGCCGTCGCCGCCGTTGCCACCGCGCTCGGTGCCGTCACCACCGGTGCCGCCGTCGCCACCGTAGGTGTCGTCCGGGTATTGCGAGATGCCGTCTCCACCGGTGCCGCCGGCACCGCCGATCGCCCCGCCGGTGCCGCCGTCACCGCCGCGGCCGCCATCGGCCTCGTAGTCGACTGCGGTTGCGGTTCCGCCGTTGCCGCCGCGCCCGCCGGTGCCCACCGGGTTGGTGGCGTTGCCACCGTTACCGCCGGCACCGCCGTAAGCGGCTTCGTCACCGATATTCGTGGCATTCCCGCCGTTACCGCCCGCACCGCCGTTGCCGCCGGCACCACCCTGGCCGCCCTCGCCGCCCTGGGCGACCTGAGCGCCTCCACCGCTGGCGGAGCCGCCGTTACCGCCGGTACCGCCGTCGCCGTCGACTCCACCCAGGCTGCCACCCAGGCCGCCGGCCCCGCCGGCGCCGCCGTTGCCGCCGAGGTAGATGCCGCCCTCGCCGTTGCCGCCCGTACCACCGCGGCCACCATTGCCGTAGGCCGCACCGTTGCCGCCGTTGCCGCCATTGCCGCCGTTCGCACCGGGCAGTGCAGCGGGATCATTCAGAGGGTCGTAACCGGCGCCGCCGTTGCCGCCGTCGCCGTTGCCGCCGCCGCCGGGGGTGCCGTCGGCGCCCTTGTCGCCGGCGCTGCCGCCGGTTCCGCCCTTACCGACCGCACCGCCGGCGCCGCCGGTGCCACCGGCCGCCGACCCACCGCCGCCGTTGCCGCCGTTGCCTCCGGTCGGGAACAGTGCGTTGCCCTTGCCGCCGTTGCCGCCGTCACCGCCTTCGCCGCCCTGGCCGCCGGCGCCGCCGTTACCGCCGGAGCCGTTCACGCTGCCGGCGGTGGCATCGCCGCCGGCGCC
>CAIOYU010000165.1 GCA_903862565.1 uncultured Actinomycetes bacterium
CCTCTGTCAGTTGCCGGGTCGATCCCGGCTTCATGACAGCAACTTTGCCCGGACAGGCGGCCGTACGGCATCGAGCAATTCACTGATTGCGCTGATGATTCGGCCTCCTCTGATCGAAGGATGCTCCCGGTTACAGACGGACCCCAGCAAATGCATTCTCGACAAGTGCCGACCCTCCTGATTACTGGGTCCCGGCGCGTTTTCCCAGCTCAAAGACTTGGCCGGTGCTGGGTGGTTTGTCGCCGATCGTTGTTGGTCTCTCTGGGATCAACGCACCAGCGCTTCGTCAGAGGGTCAGTGTCGGTGCCGAGGGGGTGAGGGTGACGATGACGTCGTTGAAGTCGCGGTCGGCGCCCCACTGCCAGGGTCGCTTGTCCTCGAAGCCATAGCTGACGCCGCGGTCGGGGGTGATCAGGCTCAGCGCCTGGTTCGTCCCGAAGATGTTGGCCTTCGAGTAGGAACTGAGCATGTTCGATTCGCTGCCGTTGACCATCAGCAGCGTCCCGTAGTTGCGATTGAGGTCCAGTGGCAGATCGGTGCGCTCGGCGGTCTTTCCGAACTCGGGCATGTCTTCGGGCTTGATCACCAGGCCGAGTTGTTTGGCGTTGTCCAGGGCGGCGTTGAGGTACCCGATCTGGCCTGGCTTGAAGGTCCGGCCCTTGCCGTCGACGACGGCGCCGGTGACCGGGTCGGCTTCGTAGAGGGCCAGGCCGTCGGCCCGGCCGGACAGTCGCCGCACAGTGAGAACGCCCTTCTGGGCGCTGGTGGTCTTGCCGGTGCTGGGCAGTGTGTAGGTGGCCAGCACATCATCGCTCGGATCGTCGGGATCGCCGGCGGCGAAGCGGGCCAGGGCTCCGTTCGAGGTCACCTCCAGGCTCTCCAACTTCAGGGCACGGCCGTTAAGACGAGCAGTGGGCGTCCAGCTCCCGGCGGCCACCCGGGCCGACCCGGCACTCCCGAGGGAGCGGCCTTCGGTGCTCTGCCAGTTGATGCTCTGATCGTTGAGGAACAGATCTTCGGCCTGAAGCGCCCCCTGCCTGGCGCCAATCGTCCAGAGCGCCAACGTCTTTGATCTGCCGCCGTCGTTGACTCCGAACGTCGCCAGGCCGGGCCCGCTGTCGGTGCGGGTGACCTGCACCGTCTGCGCCTTCGAGAGCTGCAGTTGAGATCCCTGCTGCGCGACGGGGCCGGTCCAGGTGCCGTAGCGCAGGCCCAGTCGCGCGTTGTCGGCCAGGTTGATGCCACGGAAGTTGACCTGATAGCTCGAGGTTGAGTCGCCGCTGAACTTCACCCGCAGCGGTCCGGGGGCGGCCAGTTGGTTCAGTGTCACCTTGGCTGTTCCGGCCGCGACGGCGGCCGTGCCCACCTCCTGGCCGAGCGAGTCAATCAGGGTCAGATCGCCTGCCTGGGGTGCTGCGTACTTCTGCTGAGGGCCTCTCCCGGTATAGCCGGTGGTAAGTGGTGTCGTCGCGAGAAGAGCGCGAGCCTGCTCCGAGGTGGGCAGCAGCGACAGATCCACCGCGCCGAAGGCCCCGTCCGCTCGTGAGCTGCCCCCGGCCACGCCGGTGTCGGTCATCAGATACCAGTCGTGGTACGGCTCAGAACCTGTGGGGCGGCTGGCGGCCAGGGTGTACTGGGCTTCGATGTCGATGTTGATGCCGACCAGCAGGGAGTTGTTGATTCCGGGTTTGGCGGTGATGGTGTTGGAGCCACAGGTGTTGCATTGCAGGATCGCATTGGCGACCTGTTCGTAA
>CAIOYU010000166.1 GCA_903862565.1 uncultured Actinomycetes bacterium
ATGGCGGCGTGGCTCGGCGTCGGTGCCGTCCGGATAGGTGAGCGGGGCGACCTGTCGGCCGACCTTCGGCGTGCGTGCGCCATCGATGAATAGCCCCATTGCCTACTATCGGTCGGTATGACCCTGCGGACCGGCCTCCTCGCCCTGATAGCTGGACTCCTGGCGGTGATGAGCTGCGGCATCGCCGGCGCCGACGAAGGAGAACTCATGCCTGACACGCTGACGTTGACCGGCTCGGTGAACTACCGGGAGCGCATGGCACTGCCGCCCGACGCGGTGCTGACGGTGACGTTGGAGGACGTGTCACTGGCCGACGCGCCCGCGGTGACGCTCGCCCAGGCCAACGTCCGATTGAACGGGCAGCAGGTCCCGATTCCCTTCTCGCTGGACTACCCGTCTGCGGCGGTGCGGCCGGGAGCCAGTTACGCGGTCCGTGCTCGGGTGAATCTCGGTGATCAGTTGCTGTTCACGACAACCGAACGCAATCAGGTTGATCCGTTGCACCCGGCGCCGCTCGACCTGACGCTCACGCGCGTGGCGACGGACGTTCCCCCGGTGCCAGACGCCCCGCTGACCGAGACCTACTGGAAACTGCTCGAGGTGTCGGGCCAGCCCGTCCAGGTCACCGAAGCGGTCCGCGAGCCCAGCCTGGTACTGGAAAGCCAGGACAGTCGATTCCACGGCTCGGGCGGGGTGAACCGGCTGATGGGCGGCTACACGCGCAACGGCGACGCCCTCACCTTCTCGCAGGTGGCCGCGACCCTGATGGCCGGCCCACCCGAAGCAATGGCCCAGGAGCAGGCAGTCCTCGGTGCACTGGGGCGGGTTCGCGGCTTCCGGATCGCCGGCGACCAGCTGACCCTGGTCGACGAGACGGGCACCCCGGTGGTCAGGGCCGTCGCCGTGGCGCTGCGCTGACGCCTCTCCGGGAGGGCGGCATTAGGGTGATCGCGTGGCAGAAACCGCCCCGCTGCGCGTGCAACTGATCGCCCGGACCGAGTTCCAGGCGCCATCGGATGTGCCGTGGAACACCGATGCCGACGGTGGTCAGGCTCTCGTCGAGTTCGCCGGCCGGGCCTGCTACCAGAGCTGGTCCAAACCGAATCCGCGCACCGCGACCAACGCCACGTATATCAAGCACATCATCGATGTCGGGCATTTCGCAGTGCTCGAACACGCTTCGGCGACCTTTTACATCACGGGCATCTCCCGCTCCTGCACCCATGAGTTGATCCGCCACCGGCACTTCTCCTACTCCCAACTGTCCCAGCGCTACGTCCCCGAGGACGAGGCGCGGGTCGTTCTGCCCCCGGGATTGGACGGGGACGCCGACCTGCAGGACATCGTGCTGGCCGCCGCCGACGCCAGCCGCCGGGTATACGAGGAGTTGCTCGGCAAGCTGGAGGCCAGGATCGCCGACCAGCCCAATTCCGTGCTGCGCCGCAAGCAGGCTCGCCAGGCCGCCCGGGCGGTTCTGCCGAACGACACCGAGACCCGCATCGTGGTGACCGGCAACTACCGCGCCTGGCGGCACTTCATCGCCATGCGCGCCAGTGAGCACGCCGACGTCGAAATCCGGCGGCTGGCGATCGCCTGCCTGCGAGAACTGACCGCTGTCGCCCCCGCCGTGTTCGC
Organism: uncultured Actinomycetes bacterium; assembly: GCA_903862565.1. Taxonomy (GTDB): domain Bacteria; phylum Actinomycetota; class Actinomycetes; order Mycobacteriales; family Mycobacteriaceae; genus Mycobacterium. The sequence goes on from CAIOYU010000166.1 coordinate 1,636, forward strand.
CGACTTCGAGATCTCCGTGTTGGCCGACGGCAGTGAAGTGGCTACCAGCCCGCTCGCTACAGACGTCTAGCGATCAGCAGGTAACCTAAGGGCCCGTGAGTACCAGCGGATTCGACGCCAGCGCCAGGCTGGGCACGGTTCTGACCGCCATGGTGACGCCGTTCACCAAGGACGGCGCGCTGGACACCGACAGCGCTGCGCGACTGGCCACCAGGCTCGTGGATTCCGGTTGCGACGGACTGGTCGTGTCGGGCACCACCGGCGAGTCGCCGACGACCACCGATGCCGAAAAGACCATGCTCCTGCGCGCCGTCGTCGAGGCGGTCGGCGACCGGGCCCGCATCATCGCCGGTGTCGGCACCTACGACACCGCCCACAGCGTTCACCTGGCCAAGGCGGCGGCCGCCGAAGGCGCCCACGGACTGCTGGTGGTCACCCCGTACTACTCGCGCCCGCCGCAGTCCGGTCTGGTCGCGCACTTCACGACCGTCGCCGACGCGACCGACCTGCCGGTGATCCTCTATGACATCCCGCCGCGCTCGGTGGTGCCGATCGAGTGGGACACCCTGCGCGCGGTGGCCCGGCATCCCAACATCGTCGCCGTCAAGGACGCGAAGGCCGACCTGCCGGGCGCCGCGGCGATCATGGCCGAGACCGGCTTGACCTACTACTCCGGGGACGACGCCCTCAACCTGCCGTGGCTGGCTATGGGGGCCACCGGCTTCATCAGCGTCTGGGGTCACCTGGCCGCCGGCCAGCTGCGAGACATGTTGAACGCCTTCAACTCCGGGGATATCGCCACTGCCCGCAAGATAAGCCTCGGTCTCGGACCGCTCAATGCCGCGCAGGCCAGGCTTGGTGGCGTCACGATGGCCAAGGCCGGTCTGCGGTTGCAGGGTTTCGACGCCGGCGATCCGCGTCTGCCCCAGATGCCCGCCACGCCGGACCAAGTCGAGGAACTGGCCGCCGATATGCGAGCGGCGGCAGTGCTCGGCCCGAGATCGTCGGCAGAGCGGCTCCCGCGCTGATGAACAAAGACCTTCAACCGCCCCGCCCACTCGTTGCGGGTGCGTTGCGGGTCACCGCGCTGGGCGGCATCGGTGAAATCGGTCGTAACATGACGGTTTTCGAGCATCTGGGCAGACTGCTGATCATCGACTGCGGGGTGCTGTTCCCCAGCCATGACGAGCCCGGCGTCGACCTCATCCTGCCCGACCTCCGTCACATCGAGAACCGTCTCGAGGACATCGAGGCGCTCGTCCTCACCCACGCGCACGAAGACCACATCGGCGCGATTCCCTTCCTGCTCAAGTTGCGCCCCGACATCCCGGTGGTGGGTTCGCGATTCACTCTCGCCCTGGTCGCGGCCAAATGCCGCGAATACCGCATCAAACCGAATTTCGTCGAAGTCGCCGAAGGCGGGCGCAGCACCCACGGGGTGTTCGAATGCCAGTACTTCGCGGTCAACCACTCCGTTCCGGACTGCCTCGCCGTCGCGATCCACACCGGCGCCGGGACTGTTCTGCACACCGGCGACATCAAACTCGACCAGTTACCGCTTGACGGCCGTCCCACTGATCTTCCCGGCATGTCCCGGCTCGGCGATGCCGGGGTGGACCTCTTCCTCTGCGACTCCACCAATTCCGAGATTCCCGGCGTTGGGCCGTCGGAGAGCGAGGTCGGTCCGACGCTGCACCGGTTGATCCGGGGAGCCGAGAATCAACGGGTCATCGTGGCCTGTTTCGCCTCCAATGTGGACCGCGTCCAGCAGATCTGCGACGCCGCAGTCGCGTTGGGTCGCCGGGTGTCGTTCGTCGGCCGCTCCATGGTCCGCAATATGGCGATTGCTCGCGAGCTGGGCTTCCTCACCATCGACGACCGCGACGTCGTCGACATCTCCGCAGCCGAGATGATGGCACCCGGCCGGCTGGTGCTCATCACCACCGGGACCCAGGGCGAGCCGCTGTCGGCGCTGTCCCGGATGTCGCGGGGCGAACACCGCAGTATCACGATCACCGACGACGACCTGATCATTCTGTCCTCCTCCCTGATCCCCGGAAACGAGGAGGCGGTGTACGGCGTGATCGATGAGCTGTCGAAGGTTGGCGCGAAGGTCATCACGAATCAGCAAGCGCGCGTTCATGTCTCGGGTCATGCCTACGCCGGTGAACTGCTGTTCCTCTACAACGGCGTGCGCCCTCGTAACGTGATGCCGGTGCACGGCCACTGGCGGCACCTGCGGGCGAACGCCAAGCTGGCCGCCTCCGCCGGCGTGCCCGAGGAGTGCATCATGTTGGCGGAGAACGGGGTCAGCGTGGATCTTGCCCCCGGCGGGCAGGCCCGCATCTCGGGCGCGGTCCCGGTGGGGAAGATGTTCGTCGACGGTCTGGTCCAGGGTGATGTGGGTGATGCGACCTTGGGGGAGCGGTTGATCCTCAGTTCGGGTTTCGTTGCGGTGACCGTGGTGGTGCACCGGGGGACCGGCCGCCCTGCCGCCCCGCCGCACTTGTATTCGCGTGGATTCTCCGAGGACCCGAAGGCGCTGGAGCCTGCGGCTCGGAAAGTGCAGCAGGAGCTGGAATCTCTTGCTGCCGAACACATCACCGATCCGTTGCGTATCGTTCAGGCGGTTCGGCGCACGGTGGGTAAGTGGGTGGGGGAGACCTACCGCCGTCAGCCGATGATCGTACCGACGGTGCTGGAGATCTAGCCGCGACGCGGGTAACTGCGCCGGTCTAGGCTGTCGCAATGCGGTTCATGCCGGACAGCTTCGATCTGCCTGTCGCACTGGCCTTCCTGATCCTGGTTTTCGCAGTGGCCGTCGGGTTGGGTGTGCTGATCCATCGTCTCGAGACGCGCAGGGGTCATCTCGACGGCCGCGATAGACACGGGGTCGGAACCGGCATCGGTGCTGCGCTGGGGTTTCTCGGATCCACCGCCGGCTTTCTCCTGGGTGTGCTGATGCTCGCCTCGGTGGACCACTACAACGAGACCAAACGAACCGTCGACCACGAGGCCTTCGCCTACGCGGCCGCTTTTGAAAGCGCCGCCGGCCTGGCCCCCGGCGACCAGGCCACGGTCCAGCGCGACCTGGCCTGCCTCATGCGGTCGGTGGCAACCAACTCCTGGGCGGCCACCGAGGACCAAAATTTGGCCGGTTCGGAGAACACCCACGCCTGGCGGGCGCGGGCCTTAGGTCATGTCAAAGGCATCGAGCCGACGTCGACGGTGCAGCAGAAGAGCCTCGAGAACGTACTGTCCGAACTGATTGATGCCTCCAAGGCAGGGCAAGAGCGGCTCGTGGCCGCGGCAAGTGATCTCCCCGTCGCCTTGTGGGTTCTGGTCTACGTCAGCGTTTTCGTTCTCACCTTCGGACTCACGGCCCTGCTGTATCCCTATCCGGTGCTCGCGGTGGCGAACCTGAGCGCAATCCTGATCCTCACCGCTGCCATGGTGTGGGCGCTGTCGGTGTTCGCCGAGCCGTTCAGCCAGGGCGACGGTGTCTTCATCTCGCCGCGGACGTTGAACGCCGTCATCGTTCGAGTGCAGGGCACCTATCCCGGGGCGGCGTGGGCGCCCTG
>CAIOYU010000167.1 GCA_903862565.1 uncultured Actinomycetes bacterium
GCCCAGGACTGCGAAAGATGAGGCTGCTCAATGGACGAGAACAGCTCTTCCCACTCTGCCCGGTCGCTGACGGCTCTGATGGCGTACGGGCTTCTCATGTGCCCTTACTCGGCCGCGCGCCGGGCCACGAGATAGAAGTACAGGGCATCGGTGGAGTCGCGGTCGGTCACATCGACGCCGTCGACCGTGATCACCCGTTCGAGCGTCAGACCCGTCGCCGCCACTTCGGCCTTGGCATTCGCCAGTGTGCTGAAGTGGAGGATCAGCCGCCAACCGGAACCCGCCGCCGGTTCATGTGCCCACCCGTCGCCGCGCCTGCTCAGTTTCCCCATGCGACGCCGGTTCACGGCGTGGATCGGTATCTGTGCCATCAGGCGCAGATACCTGAAACACCACAGCAGGGTTCCCTCAAGACCCTTCTCCACCGGACGTTGTGGAGGAGTCCAGGGTTTCCGGTTGGGGTGCGGACTTTCCAGATTCAGCGCGGAGTAGACGAGGTATCCGCCGGGGGCGGTCACCCGGGCCATATTGGCAAGGGCCTTGGGCCGCGATTCGTGGTCGAGGCTGTCCAGGCCGTTGTAAGAGAACAACACGAGCGCCTTGGAACCCGTCTCGAACTCGTGAAGGTCGAGGACGTCGCCGACTCGTAGGTCGAGTCCGGGCAGCGCCGCCTTCGCGGCCTGGATCATGGCGGGGGCGTAATCGATCCCCACATAGTCGTCGGACAGCAATCGCAGCAGTGGCGTCGTGCGTCCGGTTCCGATCCCGACATCCAGAACGGCCTTGCCACGCACCGCGGGGGCGACGCTCAGTAGCGACTGCATCTCGCCGCGGTCCATCCACCCTCGATAGGTGTCGTAGTCCGCTACGAACCGATCTGTGCCGAAGGTGTCGGCATTGGCGTCGTCGATGTTGTTGGTCGTCGTCTCGGCCACTGTCGTGGGCCTCCTCGGAACGCTCGGTGTGGAACTCATGACGACCAAACCCTACCGCCGCGGCGGCGCGAAGGGTTCGCCCGCGGCGTCGCAAAGGTGGGGTGATCGGGTGTGCGGGACATTACCCTGGAAGGGTCCGGAGCAGTCGTACACGCTCGCCGACCACGCGATCGGGCAGGTTACCGAGGAACGAGGCTGATGGTCGACGGTGTGGTCAATGAGGAGTCACTGAACGGCCATCGGACCGGTGGACTTCGCTGGTTCCCAGAGCCGTCCAAACATCGGCGGCACGTCGTTGGGCTGCTGGTTTGGCAGGTCTGCGCGCTGGCCGGCCAGGTGGCGGCAGTTGCGCTGGCCCGGCAGGACCAGCGACTGGTTGGCGAGTTACTGTCCGACCTGAGCCTGGCCGCTGCCTACAGCAGTGCGCTGTGGGTGCTGACCTCGTCCTATCTCGACCGTGCGACCCGCAATACTGCCGTTGTCTGCCTGGGCCTGACGCCGACGTTGATGTGGCGCGCCACCAATCCGTTGCTGTTCACGGGCTTCGACGAGCAGTTGCACATGCGCACGCTGGGCGACATTTTCTCCTCGCACCGACTGTTCCAAGCCAACCCGCTGTTGGAGGTCAGTCCCCGGTACCCCGGATTGGAGGCGGTGGCGACGCTGCTACACCAGTGCGGGATACCCACCATGGCCGCGGCGTTTCTGGTGGTGATCGCCTCCCGCCTTGTGCTGGTGACCGTGCTCTGCGATGCGACCGAGCAGATGACCGGTAGTGCGCGGGCCGGCGGACTGGCCGTCGCGGTCTATGCGTTCTCCTCGCAATTCGTGTTCTTCAACTCCCAGTTCGCTTACCAGACCATGGCTCTCCCATTGGCGCTGGCGGCGGTGAGCTTCATCGCCCGAGCCCGCGGTTCGGACAATCCGGTGCCACTGCTCGGAGGGGCGACGGTGTGTTTGTTGGCCGTGGCGGTGACGCACCATGTGACGAGTTTCATCACGGCCGGCTTCCTGGCGCTGTGGGCGGCCGCCGAATTCGGTCGCGGTCGAATGTGGGCCGCCTACGGCGCGTGCGCCGCCTTGGCGGCTACCCTGACCTGGGCGATCATCCAGCGCCAGCTCTTGTCGGATTACTTCAGTCCGATCATCGACGACGTCCGCGCGCAGTTCGTCGGCGGCGAGCGACGCGAATTGTTCAAGGACTCTGCGGGCACAGCCGCGCGGTCGCTCGACCAGTACCTATTGCTCTATTACGCGGCAGCGCTTTCGCTGATGGTCCTGGTTGTCGTCGTTCTCGCCCATCGGGAACGCCACCTGCGGTGGGGGCCGTTGTTGATCCTCGGGCTCATGTCGGGGGCCATCCCGGTCTTTCTCGCCGCTCGTGTACTCCCGAAGGGCGGTGAATTGTATGACCGTTCCAACAGTTTCCTGTTCATCCCGTTGAGTATGTATGTCGCAAGTTTTGCGGCATGGTTCTGGTGGCGCGAGCCGCATCAATACGGCTTTCGGCAACACCGTCGGGTGAAGACGGTCCGGGTTGTGGGCATCGCGCTGGCCGCCGGTGCGTTCATCGGGGGGTACGTGCTCGGTAGCGGCCCGAATTGGGCGAGACTTCCCGGCCCGCACATGGTGGCCGCCGATACCCGATCGATGGACTCTGAGGTCCTCGCCGCTGCGCAGTGGGCGAGGACGGGATTGCCGGCGGGGAGCCGAATCGCCGCGGACCGGATCGGATCGGACCTTCTCGCCGCGCAGGCGGGGGTCTGGCCGGTGATGAAGGGCCCCGGCGGTATCGATGCGCCCGCTTTGTATGTCGCCAGAAAATGGAGCCAGACCGAGACCGATATGGCCATCGCGATGCGCCTGCGCTACCTCTACGTGGATCGCCGGATGGCTGACGAACTGCCGCACTTCGGTTCGTACTTCTACCAGGGCGAAACTGGTAACGGGGTGCAGTACACCGTTGAGCAACTGACCAAGTTCGAGAAGGTCCCGGGGATCGCCTTGGTGTACCGGCACGGTCCTATATCGATCTATGACATCAAGGGACTGGGAGTACCCGAGCTTCGCAGTGGCTGGTTCAAACCCACGCCGCAGGTCCGCGTCACCACGCAATTGGCTGTCGGGATGTTGTGTGGGCTACTGTTCGCCGGATTAATGCGAACTCGGTTCTGGCCCCGCATCGCTGACGACGGCAAGAGCCTCCTCCGTGCCTGGGGGCCTGCCCTGACTGGGGCGACTCTGTTGGCAAGCGCCTGCCTGGTCTCCATTCTTCTGCTGCTATCCGGGGTATGGCTTACTCCGCTGACGATCTGGTCTGGTCTGTTCGTCGTGGTGGTCACCAACCCCGAGCGAGCGCTGTCCGTGGTGCGGCGCTGGCGGATCTCGAAGCGCAACCTACGGATTGCTGTGATGCTGATGGTGCCGCTGGGGATAATCGTGGCAGCCTCGGTCCGTGACGCCGCTACCGAAGACATCATCGGGGTACACCGGATACTGACCGACCCCAACGCAGTTCATGTACCGGCCAGCGGCCCCGAACGTTGAGAGACCGGAGATTTCAAGAATGTTGACCGAACGCCAGTCGCGCGAGTTGGACGTCAACCCGCCGACCTGTGCGGTGGTCATCTGTGCCTATACCGAGAAAAGATGGGCCGAGACCTTGGCGGCAGTCGCCTCGGTTCAGGCTCAGCAGCCGCCGCCGGCAGAGCTCATTGTCGTCGTCGACAACAACCCGGCGCTCCTGGCCCGGCTCACCGAGCAGTTGCCCGGCGTGCAGGTGGTGGCTAATCGCCGCGAACGTGGATTGTCGGGTGCGCGGAACACCGGCGTCGATCGTGCGGCCTCGGACGTCGTGGTCTTCCTGGATGACGACGCTGAAGCGCGGCCCGGATGGCTCGCGTCGTTGGCGCGCAACTACGCCGACCCGCACGTGCTCGGGGTTGGTGGTCGTATCGAGCCGCAGTGGGCCACACGCAGGCCGGCGTGGTGGCCGCCCGAATTCGATTGGGTTGTGGGGTGCAGTTACACCGGGCAGGGGACTGGCGTCGTGCGCAACCTCATCGGTGCCAGTTCGTCGTTTCGGCGGGAGCTGTTCTCCGACGGTGGATTCGTCTCCGGCATCGGACGATCGACCGAAGTGGCGCGGCCGGTCGGCTGCGAAGAGACCGAATTCTGCATCCGCGCGACTCAACGCTTCCCGGATGGCTTCTTCCTCCACGACGACCAAGCCGAGGTGACTCACCACGTTCCTGCGGACCGGGAGAGGTTTTCCTATTTCCTCTCCCGCTGCTACGCCGAAGGCCTCTCCAAAGCACAGGTCACCGAGAGCGTCGGTAAGCAGGCGGGTTTGTCCTCTGAATGGCGATATTCGACGGTGACTCTGCCGATGGGGGTCCTGCGTGGGTTGGGTCGCCTGTTGACGGGAGACCTCGCCGGCCTTCTGACCGCTGGGGCAATCGTCACCGGACTGGCCTACACCACGGCGGGCTACGTCAAGGCATCGGTGTCACGGCGGTTGCGCGCCCGGCGGGGCGGGTTGCGGTGAAACCGGATTCGAGACGGCTGCGGGTCGCCATGGTCGCGGCCCGGACTCTGCCCTACATGGGCGGCATCGAGACGCACGTCCACGAGGTGTCTCGGCGCATGGCGGCCCTCGGCGTCGAGGTCACCGTGCTGACCACCGATACCTCCGGTGACCTGCCCACCGACGAGATCAAATCCGGCTATCGCGTGCTCCGCTGGCCTGCCTATCCGCGTTCACGCGACTACTACCTGTCCCCGGGGCTCATTCGGCATCTTCGGCACGCGGCGTCCGACTATGACGTCGTGCATATCCAGGGCGTTCACACCCTGGTTCCACCGTCGGCACTCGCGGCCACCAGGCATGCGGGCATCGCCACTGCGCTGACCTTCCACACGGGCGGCAATTCCTCGAGCCTGCGCGGGTTCATCCGGCCTCTGCAGTGGAAGCTGCTTGCCCCGCTCCTGAAGTCGGCGGCAGCGTTGATCGCGGTGTGCGAGTTCGAACGTCAGACGTTCGCCCGGGTCCTCGGGATCGACGAGTCCGCGATCCGGTTGATCCGAAACGGGTCTGACCCCCTCCCCGTCGACGAGTCTCTGCCCACGACGCCGGGGGATCCGCTGGTGGTCTCGGTCGGCAGACTCGAGGAGTACAAGGGCCATCACAGGATTCTGCAGGCGATGCCGGTCATCCTGAAGCGGGCGCCGGAGGCCAGACTCGCGATCATCGGCAGTGGGCCGTTCGGAGAGCAGTTGGGGGACATGGCCCGTGAACTCGGGATCGCCGACCGGGTGTCCATCCGTGCCTTCGGACCCGAGGAGCGCGGCGGTCTAGGCAAAGTGGTGTCCGACGCCGATGTGTTCTGTCTGCTCAGCGAATACGAGGCACATCCGGTCGCGGTGATGGAGGCGGTGGGTACCGGAACCAAGGCGTTGGTCGCCGATACGTCGGGGTTGACCGAACTCGGGCGCGACGGACTGGCCACCACCATCGCGTTGGACGCCACGCCCCGGGAGATCGCCGACGCGGTTCTGGCACTCGCGGCCATGCCTCCGACTGCCTCCCCGCCAATTCCGAGCTGGGACGACTGTGTGACTCAGCTGCTCGCGGTGTACCGGGAGCTGGCTCGGTGAAAGTCCTTCAGCTGGCTCAGTTCCTGCCGCCGTTGAACGGCGGTGAGGAGCGCCACGTCTGGAATCTGTCCCGGAAGTTGGCCGCTCGCGGTCACGAGGTGACACTGCTCGGCTTCGCCGGCGACGAGGAGAGCCCCCCGGGAACCACGGTGGTCGACGGGGTTCGGATGATCCGCGTCCGCACCACGGCCTCCAAGCTGGCGGCCCGGCTGCCGGTCCTCTACAGCGACCCGTCGCGCCCACATGCTCTTCCACTGCCCGATCCTGCGGTCAGCCGGGCGATCCGTCACGAATTGTCCACGGGGACTTTCGATGTCGTGCACGCACACAACTGGATCGTCAACAGTGCGCTGAGCCCCGCAGCCCGGGCCGGCGTGCCGCTGGTGATGACCCTGCACGACTACAGCCACATCTGCGCGACCAAGCGCCTGATGGAACTCGAACGCCGCCGCTGCCCGGGGCCGTCGCCGCAGCGGTGCCTTCCCTGCGCCCGGGACCACTACGGCTCTGCCAACGGAGCGGTGACTCTGGCCGCCAACGCCTTGGCTGCGCCTCGCCGTGCCCGAGGAATCGCCGACGCCGCGGCGGTCAGTAGCGCCGTCGCCAATGCGGTCACCGTCCCTGCCGGTCATTGGCTGCACAGCGCAAGCCTGGCGGCCCGGGTGATCCCGAACTTCATCCCCGACGAGATCATCGTGGAGGAGATTGCGCCAACCGAGTCCGACGCACCGTTGCTGTTCGCCGGAGACCTGAGCTTTGACAAAGGTGTCCGGGTGCTTCTCGACGCCTATCAGCGACTCGATTCGCCGCCGTCCCTGGTCATGGTCGGCCGCACCGGTACCGGGGAATCGTGGGAGTTTCCACCCGGCGCGCGCTGGCTGGGTGAGCAACCGCACGCCGAGGTCCTGGCTCTGTTCCGCTCCGCCCGCGCGGTGGTGGTGCCGTCGGTGTGGTCCGACCCCTGTCCGACGGTGGTATTGGAGGCCATGGCGGCGGGCCGTCCCGTTGTCGCGGCCGCGTCCGGGGGCATCGTGGACATGGTCGTCGACGGCCGGACCGGGCTTCTGGTTCCGCCGGGTGACGCCGCGGCACTGGCCGCTGCACTCGATGCGATCCTGCGGCAACCCGAGACCGCACGGGCTTTCGGCGTCGCCGGGCGGGAGCGGGCGCGGGAGTTCACCGTCAGCGCAGTGGTGGCTCGCATCGAGGAAATGTACGCCGAGGTGATCGCGCGAGTGGGCCGATGATCGAGAGCCGCGACGCTCAACACCAAAGCAAGTTCCGCTTCCTGATGCACAGCGCCATCAGTCTGGCGTCCACGTCAGTTCTGACATCGTTGCTGGGATTCGTCTACTGGGCCCTCGCGGCTCGGACCTTCACCCCGTCAGAAGTTGGGCAGTCCTCGACAGCGGTGTCGGCGGTGAACCTGATCGTTTCGGGGACCATGCTCGGTTTCGGCACGCTCTTGGTGGCCGAACTGCCCAGCATGGGCCGCGGCCGCTCCACCCTCGTTTCCACCGTTGCGGCTTTCACGGGTGCGATCGCAGGCCTTGTGGCCTTAGGGTGCGCGTTCGTTCTGCCCATTGACTTTCTGGGTTTGCCCGACATCCACATATTCGGGGTTGCGCTGCTGTTCGCCGCGACGGCGTCCACGCAGAGCGTCGGTTACTTGGTCGACCAGGCTCTGCTACCCCTGGTTGGTGGCCGAATGCAGTTGCGCCGCAATGTGGTTCATTCCGTCTCGAAGTTGCTGCTCCTGGTTTTCGCTGCGGCTGCACTGACGAGGTTCGGAGCGCTGGCGATCTTCTCCACCTGGCTGGCAGCCAATGTGATCTCGCTCGTGTTCATGGCGACGCAGTTGATGCGCAAGTACGGCATCCGGGCGCGGCAGCTGATACCCGCCCCGAAGGCATTGCGGGGCATGCACTTTGACGCCGCCAAGCACCACGGTCTCAACGTCGCCCTCTTCGTGCCCTATTACGCCATGCCGATCGTAGCCAATGTCATTCTGGGATCGGCGGAGGCGGCCTACGTCTATTCGGCGTGGTCGGTGGCCAGTTTCGTGTTCTACCTGCCGATGGCGCTGTCGACCGCGCTCTTCGCCTCCGGTGCTCGCGATTCGAACACATTCCTGATGGAGTTCCGCAAGACGTTTCGTTACTCCGCGCTGGTATGTGTCCTGGCCATTCTCGGAATCGTGCTGGCGGGCAAACCGGTGCTGCATATATTCGGCGAGTCCTACGCCGAGCACAGCTACATACCGCTCATCGTGATGTCCTTCGGCGGGCTGGGGCTGGTCGTCAAGGACCACCACGTGGCGCTGGCGCGGATGACCGACACCGTCGGTCGCGAGGCGATTCTCGTGAGCGTGCTCAGTGCGCTCGAGGTGACTGGTGCTGCTGTGGGTGCTGCCAGAGGTGGTCTGGAAGGTCTCAGCCTCGGGTGGTTGGCGGCCGTCTCTCTGGGCACAGTGGTCTTCGCACCCAAGGTCTGGCGGGCCTACCACGGCAGGGTTGAGATTCCGGCCCGCGCCGCGGAGGTCGAATACCCGGAATTCGGGACGCAATGAGACGTCACATGCGACTGGTGAGATGCGGCGCGGTGCTGAGCGTCTCGGCGCTTGCCGCTCAGCTGGTACTCGGTCCCTCCGGGGCTGGCGCCGAGGTGGGCCCCGTTGCCACCGGGCCTATCTCGGAGGAATTCAGCGGCCCGGTCGGTTCACCGCCGAACCCCGACCTCTGGACCATCGATGTCGGGCCGTCGGCGGTGCACGGCTGGGAGCGGGGGAGCCTGCAGACCTACACCGACGCCCCGGAGAACGTCCGTCTCGACGGTTCGGGGCATTTGGTCATCGAAGCGCGACGATCGGACGGTGATTTCGGCAGCGACTACACCTCCGGACGCATTGTGACCAGGGGCAAGTTGTCCTTTGGGCTGGGTACCATCGTGGCCCGGATCAAATTTCCCGCTGGGCAGGGCATCTGGCCTGCATTCTGGTTGTTAGGCTCGGACATCGACTCAGTGGGATGGCCGCAGTGCGGCGAGATCGACGTCATGGAACTGATAAACAAGGGCACCGAGTACCACGTCGCACTTCACGCGCCAGGCGCCGATGTGACGCGATCAGGACCGACCGCCGATCTGTCCGACCAGTTCCACAGCTACTGGGTGACGAGGACAAGGGGCAGCATCACCGTCGGCGTCGACGATCGGGCTCTGGCATGGTTCAACCCGGCAACTCTTCCACCTGACTCGCGGTGGGTCTTCGACGGACCTATGTTCCTCTTGCTCAATGTCGCGGTGGGAGGAGACTGGCCTGGACCGCCGGATTCCTCCACTGCGTTTCCCGCTGCCATGATCGTCGACTGGATTTCCTACGAGCCACTGGAATAAGGGTGAATCATGCGTCGTATCTCTACGCTTGCCGTTGTCACGGCGTTGGTGCTCAGCGCCGCGCCGACGGCAGGGGCCGATCCGACCGGCGGTGCCGGCCCGGTGGCCCCTGTGGTGTCCGGTAACGGCAACTCGATGACGTGGGCCGAACTCGGAACGCAGAAGGCGATCCCGTTCCGATTCGGCCGTTCCAATTCCAGGAGTTCGCTGACCTTCCCGGTACCCACCGGGATGACCCCGACCGCATTGAGCGCCAAAGTCGAGCTACCCATCCCGGTTCGCTTCGGAACGCTCACGGTCAGCCAGGGTGATCGCACGATTGCCCGGCTGCCATTGCCCGAAAAGGACCAGGGCGCGGTGGTGATTCCACTCGCCGGCGTTGAGGTCTACGGGAATTGGGCGACGGTCGCTTTCACGATGACTGCGGTGCCGCCGGACAACTACTGCTGGGATCCGTCGGCGCCGGTTCGCCTCGTCGATGGGTCGATCTCCTTCGCGGGTAGTCCGAAACCTCCGAAGACGGTGGCGGAGTTTCTGCCCGCGGTGCTCCGCAAAGTCACCATCGGGGTACCGGCCAAGCCTTCCCCAGCGGAATCGAATGCCGCGATCCAAGTAGCCGCCGCGGTAGCCAACCATTCCGGCCAGCGCCCTGCGATCGAACTCGTGCCGTTGCCGGATGGCTCGACGGCGCTCCCCGGCTCCTCGTCGCCCTATGAGCGGCGCATCGTCATCAAGGACGGCCTCAAGAAGGGCCTTTCGCTCCAGGGCGGCCCGGTTCCGTCCTTGCTCATCTCCGGTGCGGGGGAGGAACTCGCCGAACAGGCGCGGCTCCTGAGCAGCGATGGACTGCGGTTCGCGACGAGTTCGGGAGCGACGGCCGACGAACTTCCGACGATGCAATCTGTGGGCGTCAACACGACTCTCGCCGATCTGAGACGGAACGGAGAATCCCTCACCGACGAGGCGATGTGGCCCACCGTCGCGATCGAACTCGACCAGACCCGCTGGGGACATCCGATCGGTCAGGTGGTGGTGCACCTCCAAGGCTCCTACACCCCCCTGCCCAGCGCGTTCGGGGGGGAGGTGACCGCGACGGTCGGCGGCGAACTCATCGATCGCTGGACGGCCGACGCCCTCGGGACCATCGACCGGACCGTCACGATCCCGGATCGGCTACTGGGGCGTTCCACAGTCCTCGATGTCGAGGTTCGGACCACGGGTAATCCCGGCCATTGCGGTGACCCTCTGCCCGTGACGCTCAGGGTGCTGGGGAGCACCTCGATTTCGACTGGTCCTGCCCACGACGACCCACCGCTGCCACAAGGCTTCCAGGCGTTCCCGCAGACTGCGATGCCGCGCATTCGCGTGGGCATCGGTTCTGACGCACTTCTGGACACCGCCCGCGCGGCGCAGATCATCGTCGGGCTCCAACGCGCCAGTTCAGCCCCCCTCGCCACCGAGGTAACCACGGTCCAAGAGGCGCTCGCCGCGCCGCAGTCCGCAGTCGTGGTGGCCGCCGAAGGATGGAACGATCCTGGGGTTCCGCTGCCGTTCAGCGCAGATCGAGGCCGAGTCAAGGTCGAGGGGCTCAACAGCAAAGGTGATGCGGTCTCACTGGAGCTCGATCCGGCGGTGAAATTCGGCTCGCTGCAAGCCTTTTTCGACGGACAGCGATCGCTTCTGGTGGCCACCTCCAACGGTGCGCCAGATCAGCTTGATGGGTTGCTCCGCTACCTGGCCGACGAACCGGGACGATGGTCGGGGTTGAACGGTCGGGCGATCATCACCGCGCCAGGGGTCGAGCCCATCACGGTTCCGAATCTGCCCGATAGCTATGCGGGTGAGCCAGTGGTGCCGTCGTCTGCGCAGAACTGGTTCTGGTGGGCGGCCGGCGGCATCGCCGCCATCGCGACCCTCGGCGCGGTCGGGATCCTGATGCGGGCTCGGCGGTCCTAGAACCTGGGCATGGCCGATAACGTGTTCGGGGTGAGGATCCGACGATGCTGACC